>NZ_JBEOXU010000008.1:0-88204 GCF_040296725.1 Streptomyces sp. NPDC002044 | reverse complement strand
GTAGATCGTGGCGAAGAGGCCGATCCAGACGACATCGACGAAGTGCCAGTAGTAGTGCCGCAGGCGCTGGTCGTCGCCTTCCTCGCCGGCGGTACCAGCGCGTTCGTGGCCGCCGACAAGGCCGTACGCCTCACCGTCGACGGGGTCCCGCGCGATCTGCACACCTTCGCCGACGACATCGGTGAGCTGCTCGCCTCCGAGGGCCTCGGCGTCGGCCCCCACGACGACGTCGCCCCCGCCCCCGGCGCCCACCTCGACGACGGCGAGGAGATCGTCGTCCGCTACGGCCGCCCGCTGCGCCTCACCCTCGACGGGCGCCGGCGCCAGGTGTGGACCACCGCCCGCACCGTCGAGGGCGCCCTGCGCCAGTTCGGCATCCGCGCCGAGGGCGCCTACCTCTCCGTCCCCCGCACCGCGCCCGTCCCGCGCGCCGGCCTCACCCTCGGCGTCCGTACGGAGCGCAGCGTCACCTTCATGGCCGACGGCCGCGAGCGCACGATCCGCACCAACGCCGCGACCGTGCTGGAAGCCCTCGACCAGGCCGGCATCACCCTGCGCGGCGAGGACACCACGTCCGTGCCCCCGACCGCCTTCCCGCGCGACGGCCAGACCGTCACCGTGCTCCGGATCACCGGCAGCCGGGAGGTCCGCGAGGAGCGCGTCCCGTACGTGACGGAGCGGGTGAAGGACCCCGCCCTGTTCGCCGGCACCGAGGTCGTCGAGCGGGCCGGCCGGCCCGGCGCGCGCAGGGTCACGTACAGCCTGCGCACCGTCAACGGGGTCCGCCAGAAGGCCCGCCGGATCGCCGAGGAGACCGTCCGCGAGCCCGTCGGGCAGCTCGTCAGGGTGGGAACGAAGCCGCTGCCGACGTCCGTCGCGGGCGCCGACGGCCTGAACTGGGCGGCGCTGGCCCGGTGCGAGTCCGGCGGCCGCCCCTCCGCCACCGACCCCTCGGGCACCTACGGCGGCCTCTACCAGTTCGACGTCCGCACCTGGCAGGGGCTCGGCGGGAGCGGGCGCCCGCAGGACGCGTCGGGGTCGGAGCAGACGTTCCGCGCGAAGAAGCTCTACGTCCAGCGCGGCGCGAGCCCCTGGCCCCACTGCGGCCGCAGGCTCTAGGCACCGGTCCGGGGCGGGAGCACCCCGTCGATCTGAGACGCTTTACCGGTGAGCACCGCAGAGCAGCAGCCCCAGAACCCAGAGAACCCCGAGAACCCCGGGCATCCCGTATCCGACTCCCTCCTCGGCCCCGCCGACATCCGGGAGCTGGCCGCGGCACTCGGCGTACGCCCGACGAAGCAGAAGGGCCAGAACTTCGTCATCGACGCCAACACGGTCCGCCGGATCGTGCGCACCGCCGGGGTCCGCCCCGACGACGTGGTCGTCGAGGTCGGGCCGGGCCTGGGCTCGCTGACGCTCGCGCTGCTGGAGGCGGCGGACCGGGTCGTCGCGGTGGAGATCGACGACATCCTCGCGGCGGCGCTGCCCGCCACCATCGAGGCCCGCATGCCCGCGCGCACGGACCGCTTCGCGCTGGTCCACTCCGACGCGATGCTGGTCACGGAGCTGCCCGGGCCGGCGCCGACCGCGCTCGTCGCGAACCTGCCGTACAACGTGGCCGTGCCCGTGCTGCTCACGATGCTCGACCGCTTCCCGAGCATCGAGCGAACCCTGGTCATGGTGCAGGCCGAGGTCGCCGACCGGCTCGCCGCAGAGCCCGGGAACAAGGTCTACGGAGTCCCCTCCGTGAAGGCCAACTGGTACGCGCAGGTCAAGCGTGCCGGGTCCATCGGCCGCAAGGTCTTCTGGCCCGCGCCGAACGTCGACTCCGGACTCGTCTCGCTCGTCCGCCGCACGGAGCCGGTCAAGACCACCGCCACCAAGGCCGAGGTCTTCGCGGTCGTGGACGCGGCCTTCGCCCAGCGCCGCAAGACGCTGCGCGCCGCCCTGGCCGGCTGGGCCGGTTCGGCGGCCGGCGCCGAAGCGGCCCTGGTCGCCGCCGGCGTCTCGCCGCAGGCCCGCGGGGAGTCGCTGACGGTGGAGGAGTTCGCGGCCATCGCCGAGCACAAGCCGGCGGCGCGGGAGACCGCGCTGTGAGCGGCGCCGTGACCGTGCGGGTCCCCGCGAAGGTCAACGTGCGCCTCGCGGTGGGCGGGGTCCGCCCCGACGGCTTCCACGACCTGGCCAACGTCTTCCTGGCCGTCTCCCTCTTCGACGAGGTCACGGCCACCGCGGCCGACGCGCTGACGGTCACCTGTGAGGGGCCCGACGCGCACAAGGTCCCGCTGGACCGCACCAACCTCGTGGCGCGCGCCGCCGAGGCGCTGGCCGCACGGAGCGGCCTCGACCCCGCCGTCCACCTGCACATCGCCAAGCGCATCCCGGTGGCGGGCGGCATGGCGGGCGGCAGCGCCGACGGCGCCGCCGCCCTGCTGGCCTGCGACGCCCTGTGGGGCCTGGACACCCCGCGCGCCGAACTCCTCGGGATCTGCGCGGAGCTGGGCAGCGACGTCCCGTTCAGCCTGACGGGCGGCGCGGCGCTGGGCACCGGCCGCGGCGAACTGCTGACCCCGCTGGACGCGGGCACCTTCCACTGGGTGTTCGCGGTCGCCGACGGCGGACTGTCCACCCCGGCGGTCTACCGCGCGTTCGACCGCCTCGCCGCCGCTGCCGGTACGGAGGTCCCCGCGCCGGCCGCCTCCCCGGAACTGCTGGCCGCCCTCGCCTCGGGCGACCCGGACGCGCTGGCCGCCACCCTGGCCAACGACCTGCAGCCCGCCGCCCTCTCGCTGCGGCCGCGGCTGGCCGCCGTACTGGCCGCCGGGACGGGCGCCGGAGCACTGGCCGGGATGGTCTCCGGGTCGGGGCCGACGACGGCGTTCCTGGTCCGGGACGCGGAAGCCGCCGCCAAGGTCGCCGCCGGGCTGGACGCCTCCGGCACCTGCCGGGCCACGCACGTCGCGTCCGGCCCGGCCCCCGGCGCCACGGTCCTGCCGGGCTGATCCCCCTCACCCGGGGGCCCGGCAAGGGGCCCCGGGTGGGCCGCGGGCGGGTGTACCCAGGCCGGAACTGAGTACCCGTACCCTGTCGCGGGCCCCCCGGCGGCGGTGATGTTGGGGCCATGACAGTCAGCGCCGAAGCCGTGGCCGCCGCCACCCCCGCCACCCGGGACCGGTACATCGACCTGCTCCGCGTCGCCTCGCTCGGCACCGTCGTGTGCGGGCACTGGCTGATGGCCGCCGTCAGCGCCGACGGGATAGGGAACCTGCTCGCCCTCGTGCCGGGGCTCCAGGTCCTCACCTGGGGGCTCCAGATCATGCCCGTCTTCTTCTTCGTCGGCGGCTTCTCGCACGCCCTGTCCCACCGCTCCCTCGCCCGCCGGACCGGCCGCCCGGTCTACGCCGACTTCCTGCGGGCCCGCCTCCAGCGGCTGCTGCGGCCCACCCTCGTCTTCGTCCTCGTGTGGAGCGCGGCCGCCCTCGCGCTCCAGCTCGCCGGCGCCGGCGGGGGACGGCTGACCGGGGCCGCCCTGCGGCTGGTCACCCAGCCGCTGTGGTTCATCGGGATCTACCTGGCCATGGTCGCCTTCACCCCGCCGCTGCTGCGGCTGCACGAGCGCTTCGGCTGGGGCGCCTTCGCCGGGCTGGCCGGCGCCGCCGCCCTCGTCGACGGGCTGCGCTTCGCCCTCGGGGTCCCGTACGTGGAGTTCCTGAACTTCGCGCTCGTCTGGCTCGCCGTGCACCAGCTGGGCTTCCTGCGCGCCGACGGCCGCCTGGGCGGCCTGCGCCGGCCGGCCGCCCTGGCCGCCGCCGGGCTCACCGGGGCCGTCCTGCTCGTCGCGTTCGGGCCGTACCCGCTGTCCATGGTCGGGATGCCCGGCGAGAAGGTGTCCAACATGGCGCCGCCCACCCTCGCCCTGCTCTGCCACGGCCTGTGGCTCGTCGGCGCCGTCCAGCTCCTGGCCGGGCCCGCCACCGCGTGGCTGCGCCGACCGCGGGTCTGGCGCGGGGTCGTCGCCGCCAACGGCGTCGCCATGACCGCCTTCCTCTGGCACCTCACGGCGATGCTGGGGGTGTACGCGGCCCAGCTCGCCCTCGGCCTCGCCCTCCCGGCCCCCGCCGGAGCGGCCTGGTGGGCGCAGGTTCCCGTACGGCTCGCCCTCGCGGCCCTGGTGACCGCGCTGCTCGTCGCCCTGTTCCGCCGCTTCGAGGCCCCGGCCCGGCCGGCCCCCGCCGCGCCGCACGGCAGCGCCCCGGCCGCGCCGCCCGCCGGCCTCCCCGCCGGCCTCCCCGGCAGCGGGCCGTCGGCCGCCCTCGGGATCACGCTCTGCCTCCTCGGCGTCCTCCGCCTGTCCATGACCGGCCTCGGGGGCCTGCTGGAGGGCCACAGCGCCACCCTGATCGCCGTGCCGGTCACCGCGCCCGTCGCCATCGGCATGGCGCTGGGAGGCTGGCTCCTGGTGGAACGGTCGGCCCCGGCCCGGAGGGTTAGGCTGAGGGGCTGATCCACACCCCTTCCCTGGAGCGCGTCTGATGGCCGTCAATCTGGTCAATGTCGAGGCAGTCAGCAAGGTGTACGGCACACGTACCCTGCTCGACGGCATCTCCCTCGGCGTGTCCGAGGGGGACCGGATCGGCGTCGTCGGTCGCAACGGCGACGGGAAGACCACCCTCATCCGGATGATCGCCAAACTGGAGGAGCCCGACAGCGGACGGGTCACCCAGAACAGCGGACTGCGCATGGGCGTCCTCACCCAGCACGACTCCCTCGACCCCGCGGCCACCGTCCGCCACGAGATCATCGGGGACATGGCCGACCACGAGTGGGCCGGCAACGCCAAGATCCGCGACGTGCTCACCGGCCTCTTCGGCGGGCTGGACCTGCCCGGCTTCGGCCAGGGCCTGGACACCGTCATCGGCCCGCTCTCCGGTGGCGAGCGCCGCCGCATCGCGCTGGCCCAGCTGCTCATCGCCGACCAGGACCTGCTGATCCTCGACGAGCCCACCAACCACCTCGACGTCGAGGGCATCTCCTGGCTCGCCCAGCACCTCCAGGAGCGCCGCTCCGCGCTCGTCTGCGTCACCCACGACCGCTGGTTCCTCGACCAGGTCTGCACCCGCATGTGGGACGTGCAGCGCGGCGACGTGCACGAGTACGAGGGTGGCTACAGCGACTACGTCTTCTCCCGCGCCGAGCGCGACCGCATCGCCGCCACCGAGGAGTCCAAGCGGCAGAACCTGATGCGCAAGGAGCTGGCCTGGCTGCGCCGCGGCGCCCCGGCCCGGACCTCCAAGCCCCGCTACCGCATCGAGGCCGCCAACGAGCTCATCGCCGACGTGCCGCCGCCGCGCGACACCTCCGAGCTGATGAAGTTCGCCAACGCCCGCCTCGGCAAGACGGTCTTCGACCTGGAGGACGTCACCGTCCAGGCCGGCCCCAAGACCCTGCTGGAGCACCTGACCTGGCACCTGGGCCCCGGCGACCGCGTCGGCCTGGTCGGCGTCAACGGCGCCGGCAAGACCTCCCTGCTGCGCGCCCTCGCCGAGGCCGCCCGCACCCAGGGCGAGGTCCAGCCCGCCAAGGGCAAGGTCATCGTGGGCAGGACCGTCAAGCTCGCCTACCTCTCCCAGGAGGTCGGCGAACTCGACCCCTCCCTGCGGGTGCTGGAAGCCGTCCAGCGGGTGCGCGACCGCGTCGACCTCGGCAAGGGCCGCGAGATGACGGCGGGCCAGCTGTGCGAACAGTTCGGCTTCACCAAGGAGAAGCAGTGGACGCCGGTCGGCGACCTCTCCGGCGGCGAGCGCCGCCGGCTGCAGATCCTGCGGCTGCTGATGGACGAGCCCAACGTCCTGTTCCTCGACGAGCCCACCAACGACCTCGACATCGAGACCCTGACCCAGCTGGAGGACCTCCTCGACGGCTGGCCCGGTTCGATGATCGTGATCTCCCACGACCGGTTCTTCATCGAGCGCACCACCGACACGGTGATGGCCCTGCTCGGCGACGCCAGCCTGCGGATGCTGCCGCGCGGCCTGGACGAGTACCTGGAGCGCCGCCGGAAGATGATCGAGGCGGCCACGCCGGCGCCCGCCCCCGCGTCCGCCGGGGCCAAGACGTCCGCCTCCGGTGACTCCCGTGCCGCGAAGAAGGAGCTCCAGAAGATCGAGCGGCAGCTGAACAAGCTCTCCGACCGCGAGAGCGGCCTGCACGCGCAGATCGCCGAGAACTCCACCGACTACGACAAGGTGGCCAAGCTCGACGCGGAGCTGAGGGAACTGCTCTCCGACCGCGACGACTTGGAGATGCGCTGGCTGGAGCTGGCGGAGGAGGCGTAGCCCTCCGGCCGCACTCCGGCCGTACTCCCCCCCCGTACTCCGGGCCGGGTGGCCGGATAACGGCGGCGTCACGGGCCGGTCCTCCCTTGGGAACAGGGGGCGGACCGGCCCGGCATAAGGAAGGCGTGAGTGATAGAAAGGCATCCCCCACGACCTCACCGAAGCCGAAAGCGTGCGCTGATGACCGAGCCGCCCCAGCCGCCGAACCAGCCGCCGACACCTTCCGGTTACGGCCACCTGCCCGGCCCGCCCCAGCCCGGCTACGGCTACCCGCCGCAGGGCGCGAACCCGTACGCCCAGCAGCCGCCGTACGGTCAGCAGCCTCCCCAGCAGCCTTCCCAGCTCCCGCAGTACCCGCCGCAGCAGCCCCCGCCCGGCTACGCCCACCCGCCGCAGCCCCCGACCGTGCCCGCGGGCCCGGCGCCCGGCGCCCCCGGGACCCCGCCGAAGAAGAAGGCGACCGTCCTGATCGCCGCGGCCGTCGCGGGCGCCCTCGTCCTCGGCGCCGGCGCGTACGTCGCCTTCTTCCGTGACGGTGACGCGGACCCCAGGCAGCCCGTGGCGCAGGGATCCACCCCCGCCGACCCCAAGCCCTCGGCCTCCGCCGAGGTCGACAAGGGCGACGGCACCGGCAACGGCGCCGGCGAGGAAGACCTCAACGCCGGCCGGCAGCAGGGTGAGGACAAGGTCCTCTGGCTCAAGACCGCCAAGATCGACGGCCCCGGCATGGGAGTCGAGTCCGAGGGCCAGTGGGTCGTCGGCGACACCGTCGTCAAGAGCGTCTGGAAGTCCCTCACCGGCTACGGAGTCGCCGACGGCAAGGAGAAGTGGACGCTTCCCTTCCCCGCCGCGGTCTGCTCCGTCACCCCCCAGACCACCGCCGACAACAAGACGGTCGTCATGTACCGGGAGAGCGAGGCGGAGTCCGCCGCCTGCACGCAGATGCGCGTGGTCGACCTGGCGTCGGGCAAGGAGGTCTGGTCCAAGGAGGTGCCCAAGGAGCAGCTCTTCGACATCTTCACCAGCCCGAGCATCGCCATCACCGGCGACACCGTGGCCATCAGCCGCGGCGGCACCGCCAGCGCCTTCAAGATCAGCAACGGCGACAAGCTCTTCGCCAGCACCCAGGCCGAGGGCTGCAAGCCGGGCTCCTACGCGGCCGGCAACGGCACGATGGTCGGCCTCGCCACCTGCCTCGACGAGGACAAGACCGCCGAGGTCCAGGGCACCGACCCCGTCACCGGCAAGCGCGGCTGGACCTACCGGGTTCCCAAGTCCTTCAAGGTCAGCAGCGTGTACTCGCTGGACCCGCTCGTCCTCGAACTCGGCAACGAGGCGACGAAGGAGATCGTCATCACGGTGATCGGACCCGACGGGAAGCAGGGCGCCACCCTCTCCGCCGAGGGAAAGTTCCCGGTCGGGTGCGGTGACACCGGCATCTTCCGGTCCCTGTCCGTCTGTTCCTCGGCCGTCGTCGACGGGGGCACCCTCCACCTCGCCACCGCGCGCGACGCCGTGGCGGGCAACGCCGTCGTCGCCTTCGATCTGTCCACGGGCAAGGAGAAGTGGCGCACCCCGGCCGGGGCCAAGCGCACCCTCACCCCGCTCAAGGCCGTGGGCGGGCAGCTCATCGCCTACCGCCACGCCGAGTACGACAAGGGCGGCGAGATCCTCTCCGTCCCGGCCGGCGGCGCCGCCCCCACCGCGCTCCTGCGCAATCCGTCGGGCGCGGCGGCTCCGGTCGAGAGCTCCTTCCACACCCCCGGACTCGACTACGTCGACGGGCGGTTCTTCCTCTCCGTATCGCGCCTGCAGGCCCGGGGCAAGGACGAGAAGTTCCTGATGGTCTTCGGCAAGTGAACGCGTCCGCCGAGCCGCCCACCGAGCCGCCCACCGAGAGGCAGTCGCCACCCATGAGCACCCCGCCGCCCCCCAGCCAGCCGCCGTCCGGCGGCTTCGGAGCGCCGCAGGATCCCCCGCCGGGCGGATTCGGCGCGCCCGCCCCGCCGCCCGCGCCGCCGCAGCAGCCCCCGGCCGGCTACGGATACCCGCAGCAGCCCCCGGCGGGCTACGGATACCCGCAGCAGCCCCCGGCGGGCTACGGATACCCGCAGCAGCAGCCCGGCCCCGGTACCCCGCCGCCGTACGGACAGCCGCCCACCGCCCCGATGTACGGACAGCCGCCCACCGTGCCGGTCCAGGCCGCCCGGCCGCCGGCCGGCGGCAACGACAAGCGCACCCAGCTGATGATCGTCGGAGCCGCCCTGCTGGCCATCGTCATGATCGTCGGAGGCGGCCTCTGGTACGTCTCCGGCGACGGTGACGGCGGCGGCACCGACGGGCAGCCCACCGCGAGCGGCAGTCCCGGCGCGGGCCCCGACGGCAAGCCCCAGGGCGCGGGCGGCTCCGAGAAGGTGCCCGGCAACCCCAAGTCGAAGCCGCTGTTCAACCAGCCCAGCCCGCAGCCGGCCGACATCGCCAACGTCGCCGGCTCCTGGCTGACCGACTCCACCTACGTCAAGTCCGACGTCGCGAAGGTGGTCGGCTACAACGTCGTCGACGGCGGCAAGACGTGGGAACTGCCCTTCCCCGGCGAGCTGTGCGGCGCGACGCGGCACGTGAGCGACAACAAGACGGCCGTCCTCTTCAAGGCCGTCATGCCCACGCCCGAGAACAAGTACCCCCAGTGCACCGAGGTCGGCGTCATCGACCTGGGCACCGGCAAGCTCCTCTGGTCCGGCAACGCCAAGGGCGCCACCAGCGGCGACAAGCCCGTGTCCTACTACGAGGTCACCCTCAGCGGCCAGACCGTCGCGGCCGCGGGTACCGCGGGCGGCGCCGCCTGGAACCTCGCCGACGGCAAGTCCCTGTGGCTGCCCAAGATCGACGGCGAGGGCTGCCGCGACGCGGGCTACGCGGGCGGCGAGGCCCTCGGCGTGATCCGCAAGTGCGGCCAGAGCTCCAGCCCGACCCTGCACGCGCAGCTCCTCGACCCGGCCACCGGCGCGCCCACGGCCTCGTACAAGCTCGCGCCGGGCATCGAGTACGCCGGCATCGTCTCCACGAAGCCCCTCATCGTCGGGGCCGACGTCGGCAAGACCGCCAAGAACGCCACCGGCGTCAGCGACCTCTTCGTCATCGCGCCCACGGGCGAGCTGAAGGCGCGCATCTCGCTCGCCGACGGCACGTTCGCCGGCAAGTGCGCGGCCACCGAGGTCGAGAAGTGCACCAACATGGTCGTCGGCAACGGCAAGATCTACGTGCCCTCCTACGAGCACCAGGGCGGCGAGTCCGCCAGCGGCCGCACCAACGAGCTGCTCTCCTTCGACCTGGAGACCGGCAAGCAGACCACCGACCGCGCCGACGCGGGCGAGCGGTTCACGCTGTTCCCGCTGCGCATGGACGGCTCGAACGTCATCGCCTACAAGAGGCCCCCCTACGACAAGGGCGGCCAGATCGTCAGCATCGACGGGACGACCATGAAGGAGACCCTCCTCATGCAGAACCCGGCGGACAAGGCGAGCCAGCGCATCGAGACGGCGTTCTCGCCCGAGTACTCCGAGTACCGCTACCACAACGGCAAGCTGTTCATCTCGCGGACGACGGCCCGCAAGCCCTACTCGGACAAGAGCGATCCCGAGTACCTGTTCGTCTCCTTCACCGCGAGCTGACGCCGAGCCGGCCGCTCCCGCTCCCGCACGCAGCCCCCGGAAGGTCCGCCTTCCGGGGGCTTCTGCGCGGTATCCCCCTCGCTCCGTCGAACAAGCGTGTAGCTTGCCGGGGCAGAAGGGTCGGGGGTGGATGCCTTCATGGGCGTACGGGTCGTGGTGGTCGACGAGCACCGCCTGCTGGCCGAGGCGCTCGCCTCGGCCCTGAAACTGCGCGGGCACCGCGTGCTCGCCGCGGCCGCCCCGGCCGCGGGCGCCGCCGAGCTGGTGATCAGCCGGGCCCCGGAGGTCTGTCTCTTCGGCACCGCTTCCCCGGCCGAGCCGGGCGTGTTCGAGCCCGTGGCCCGCATCAGGCGGGAGCGCTCACAGATCGCCGTGGTCGTCCTGGGACCGGTCCCCAGCCCGCGCGGGATCGCGGCCGCCTTCGCCGCCGGCGCCTCGGGGTACGTACGCCAGGACGAGCGGATCGAGGGCGTGGAACGGGCCCTGGCCAAGGCGCGGGCCGGCGAGGTCGCGATCTCCCCGCAACTGCTCCAGGGAGCCTTCGCCGAACTCCTCAACCCGGCCGTCCAGCCCGACGACGAGGGCAGCCGGCTGCTGCGCCTGCTCACCCCGCGCGAGGTGGAGGTCCTGGCCCGGGTCGCCGAGGGCGAGGACACCCGGATGATCGCGGCGGGGATGGAGATCGCCCCCAGCACCGCCCGCACGCACGTGCAGCGGGTGCTGATGAAGCTCGGCGTGGGGTCCCGGCTGGAGGCGGCCGCGCTGGCGGCCCGTACCGGACTCCTGGACCGGGTGGCCCCCGCGCAGCCGCCCGGCGCGGCCCGCGGCTGAGCGGAGCGGGCCGCCGATTTCCCTGCGGGCGCCGGATCGGGTAAGCCAGTCTCCAGCACGCGCACGCACCCAGCGCGCGTTCCCCCGCGAGAGGCAGTAGGCGAGTGAGCAAGTACCTGGTAACCGGTGGCGCCGGATATGTCGGCAGCGTGGTCGCCGCCCACCTCCTGGAGGCCGGCCACGAGGTCACCGTCCTCGACGACCTCAGCACCGGCTTCCGCGCGGGCGTCCCGGAGGGTGCCACCTTCATCGAGGGCCGCATCCAGGACGCCGCCGACCACCTCGACGACTCCTACGAGGCGGTGCTGCACTTCGCGGCGTCCTCGCAGGTCGGCGAGTCCGTGGCGAACCCGGCCAAGTACTGGGAGAACAACGTCGGCGGCACCCTCGCGCTGCTGAACGCCATGCGCGGGGCGGGCCTGCGCAAGCTGGTCTTCTCCTCCACCGCCGCCACCTACGGGGAGCCGGCGGAGGGCCTGCTGACCGAGGCGTCCGTCACCGCGCCGACCAACCCGTACGGCGCCACGAAGCTCGCCGTGGACCACATGATCGCGGGGGAGTGCGCGGCGCACGGCCTGGCCGCCGTCTCCCTGCGCTACTTCAACGTGGCGGGCGCGTACGGGCGGTTCGGGGAGCGGCACGCCCCCGAGACCCACCTGATCCCGCTGGTCCTCCAGGTCGCGCTCGGCGAGCGGGAGTCGATCTCGGTGTTCGGCGAGGACTACCCGACCCCGGACGGCACCTGCGTGCGCGACTACATCCACGTCGCGGACCTCGCGGAGGCCCACCTCGCCGCGCTGGAGAACGCCACCGCCGGCGAACACCTGATCTGCAACCTCGGCAACGGCAGCGGCTTCTCGGTCCGCGAGGTCGTCGAGACGGTCCGCAAGGTCACCGGCCGGGAGATCCCGGAGGTCGTCGCCCCGCGCCGGGCCGGCGACCCGGCGGTCCTGGTCGCCTCCGCCCGCACCGCCCACGAGCGTCTCGGCTGGACCCCGAACCGCTCGGACCTCACCGGCATCATCTCGGACGCGTGGAACTTCGCGCGCACGCACGCCTCCTGACCCCTCGGCCCCGCCGGGCCCGCCGCCGTCCCCCACGCCCCCCGCACCGCCAGGTACGGGGGGCGTACGCGTGTGCGCCGCGCGCCGCGATCGGGAGCCGTGCGCGGGCGCCCGGCGTGCACGCGCGGGGTGAAATGCCCCCCGTGCAACTGCCCGCGGCACACGCCGGGTCGGAAGCGGCCATCCGGACCTTCGGCGCAGTCGAAATCAAGCCATGACAAAGGCCGTTCGGAACGGCTGTGCGGGAAAATCGCTGGGAAAACTTCTGCAATTCGGCCAACTGTCAGCCGCCCCGGCTCTACGCTGTTGCGTGACACCGGTGGGGGCCGGTGTTGATTCAGGGGTCGAGACACGTCGGGTACGGCGTCCGCTCCGGGGTAGTGCAGAGGTGTCTCGGCGGCGGCCGCGACGGCTGCGGATCACCCGGTCCGGGCGCCGTACCCGCCGCCGTCCGTTCCCCTACCCTTGGGGGTTTTGTGGTTCGTATCCGGGTTCTCGTGGTCGACGATCACCGCATCTTCGCCGAATCGCTCGCAGCCGCGCTCGCGGCCGAGCCGGACGTGGACGTGTCCGCGGCCGGCAGCGGCCCCGCCGCCCTGCGCTGCCTCGAACGCGCGGTGGCCGAGGGCCGCCGCTTCGACGTCCTGCTGGTCGACGCCGATCTCGGTGTCGCGGCCGGGTCACTGCCCGCCCAGCGGGAGTCCGGCTCGGGGCCGCCGGGCGGTGCGGACGGGATCGCGCTGGTCGCGGGGGTGCGGGTGTCCCATCCGGGAGTCCGTACCGTGGTCCTCGCGGAGCGGGACGAACCCCGCCGGGCCGCGCTGGCGTTGCAGGCGGGGGCCTCGGGCTGGGTGGCGAAGGACTGCTCGCTCTCCCGGCTGCTGGCCGTGGTCCGCGGCGTGCTGCGCGAGGAGACGCACCTCCCGCCCGCGCTGCTCACCGGAGTGCTCCGCGAGCTGACCGCGGCACGCAAGCACCGTACGGACAGCGAGCGGCTCGTGGAGTCGCTCACCCCGCGCGAGCACGAGGTGCTGCGCTGCATGGTGGCGGGACTGGGCCGCAAGGACGTGGCGGCGCGGCTGTTCCTGTCCCCGCACACCGTCCGCACCCACATGCAGAACGTGCTGGGCAAACTCGGAGTGCACTCGACGCTCGCCGCGGTGGCGCTGGCCAGGCGGGCCGGCGTACGTCCCGCGGAACTAGCCGGGGATGTTGTCGAACGGAGCGGTCAACTGGCGTAGCAGCCCGGCGAGATCGCCCCGCTGGTTCTGGGAGAGCCGGGCGAGGATCGCCCGTTCCTGGGCCAGCAGTCCGGCGAGGGCCTGGTCGGCGCGGTCCCTGCCCTCGGGGGTCAGCCGCACCAGGACCCCGCGGCGGTCGCTGGGGTCCGGGAGCCGCTCGACGAGGCCCTTCTTGGCGAGCCGGTCGATGCGGTTGGTCATGGTGCCGGAGGTGACCAGGGTCTGGGTCAGCAGCTGGCCCGGGGAGAGCTGGTAGGGCGCTCCGGCGCGCCGCAGCGAGGTGAGGACGTCGAACTCCCACGGCTCCAGGCCGTGCTCGGAGAAGGCGAGCCTGCGGGCGCGGTCGAGGTGGCGCGCGAGCCTGCTGACGCGGCTCAGCACTTCGAGCGGTTCCACGTCGAGGTCCGGACGCTCCCGCCGCCAAGCCGCGACCAATCGGTCGACCTCGTCCTCCATGCGGATCAGTGTAAGGGGTCTGTCGATGTGAAGTCTCTTCATGTCATGTATCTCGCTATCAAGTATCTTGACATCGAGATATAAACGGGTCGACGATGGGGCATGGAGGGGGCCGGAACAGCTTCCGCTTCCGACCACCCCGCCAGCAGGGAGGCTCGTACATGCATTCCGATACCGCGCAGGACCGGAACCCCGCGGCCACCGCGCCCTCCGCGCCCACCTGGGACCCCCAGCAGTACCTCCGGCACGCCGGACACCGCGCCCGCCCCTTCGTCGACCTGCTGGCCCGGATACCCGGGCTGCCCGGCCGGCCCGCCCGCATCGCCGACCTCGGCTGTGGCCCGGGCAACGTCACCACCCTCCTCGCCGACCGCTGGCCCGAGGCCCGCATCACCGGGTTCGACCTCTCCCCGGAGATGCTGCACCGCGCCACCGGGGAGTACGCCGGGCCCACCGCCGGCGGCGGCAGCCTCGAGTTCCGGCACGGGGACCTGGCCACCTGGCTCCCCGAGGAGCCGTACGACCTGATCGTCTCCAACGCCGCCCTGCAGTGGGTCCCCAGCCACCCCGGCTCCTTCGGCCCGTGGATCAACGGGCTGCGCCCCGGCGGCACCTTCGCCTTCCAGATACCCGGCAACTTCACCGCCCCCAGCCACGCGCTGCTCGCCGAGATCTGCGACGCCCCGCGCTGGCGTTCCCGGCTCGCCGGGCACGGCGCCCACTACGTACACCTCCTCGAACCCGCCGAGTACCTGGCCCGGCTGACCGAGCTCGGCTGCGCCGTCGAGGTCTGGGAGACCACGTACTTCCAGCTGCTCCAGGGTGCCGACCCGGTGCTCGACTGGGTCAAGGGCACGGCCCTGAGGCCCGTCCTCACCGCCCTCGGCGAGGACCGGGACGCCGTGGACGCCCTCCTCACCGAGTACCGCGACCGGCTGCGCGCGGCCTACCCGCCGGGCCCGCGCGGCACCGTCTTCCCGTTCCGCCGCATCTTCGCCGTCGCGCGCAAGGAGGTCTGACCGGCGGCCGCGGGCGGTGCGGCCGGACGCGCGGCGGCGCCCCGTCGCCGGAGGGTTCCGGTGACGGGGCGCCGTCCGTGTCCGCCGGGCCCGCGGGCGGGCGTCAGTTCCTGCGCCGGCCCACCAGCTGCGGCTTGGACTCCAGGCGGTCCAGCCCGTGCCAGGCCAGGTTCACCAGGTGCGCGGCGACCTCCGCCTTCCCCGGGCGGCGCACGTCCAGCCACCACTGCCCGGTCAGCGCCACCATCCCGACCAGCGCCTGCGCGTACAGCGGGGCCAGCTTCGGGTCGAAGCCCCGGGCCTTGAACTCCAGACCGAGGATGTCCTCCACCTGCGTGGCGATGTCGCTGATCAGCGAAGCGAAGGTGCCCGTGGACTGGGCGACCGGGGAGTCGCGCACCAGGATCCGGAAGCCGTCCGTGTACGACTCGATGTAGTCCAGCAGCGCGAACGCCGCCTGTTCCAGCAGCTCCCGCGGGTGCCCGGCGGTCAGCGCGCCCGTCACCCCGTCCAGCAGCTGGCGCATCTCGCGGTCCACGACGACCGCGTACAGGCCCTCCTTGCCGCCGAAGTGCTCGTACACCACCGGCTTGGACACCCCGGCCTTCGCCGCGATCTCCTCGACCGACGTGCCCTCGAAGCCCTTCTCCGCGAACAGGGTCCGGCCGATGTCCAGCAGCTGCTGGCGCCGTTCCGCACCCGTCATCCGCACCCGGCGGCCGCGCCGGGGCTTGTCGCTGCTGGGATTACCGCCGTCGTTCGCCACATCCCCCATCATGCCGCGTTCGACTCGTTTTCCCTGCGCCGGGCGTCGACGCGGGCGGCGGACGGCCAGCGCACGTCCGTGGCCCAGCCCAGCTGCTCGAACCAGCGGATCAGCCGCGCACTGGAGTCGACCTGGCCGCGCAGCACCCCGTGCCGGGCCGAGGTCGGGTCGGCGTGGTGCAGGTTGTGCCAGGACTCCCCGCAGGACAGCACCGCCAGCCACCACACGTTGCCCGAGCGGTCCCGGGACTTGAACGGCCGCTTGCCCACCGCGTGGCAGATCGAGTTGATCGACCACGTCACGTGGTGCAGCAGCGCCACGCGCACCAGGGAACCCCAGAAGAACGCCGTGAACGCGCCCCACCAGGACATCGTCACCAGACCGCCGACCAGCGGCGGGACCGCCAGCGAGAACATCGTCCAGAAGATGAAGTCACGCGAGATCCGCCGGATCGCCGGATCCTTGATCAGGTCCGGGGCGTACTTCTGCTGGTCGGTCTGCTCCTCGTCGAAGAGCCACCCGATGTGCGCCCACCACAGGCCCTTCATCAGCGCCGGGAGCGTCTCGCCGAACCGCCACGGCGAATGCGGGTCGCCCTCGTGGTCCGAGAACTTGTGGTGCTTGCGGTGGTCCGCCACCCAGCGCACCAGCGGGCCCTCCACCGCCATGGACCCCATGACGGCCAGGGCGATCCGCAGCGGCCGCTTCGCCTTGAAGGAACCGTGCGTGAAGTAGCGGTGGAACCCGATGGTGATCCCGTGGCACGTCAGGAAGTACATGAAGACCATCAGGCCGAGGTCCAGCCAGCTCACCCCCCAGCCCCAGGCCAGCGGGACGGCCGCCAGCAGACCCAGGAAGGGGACGGTGATGAACAGCAGGAGGGCGATCTGCTCGACGGACCGCTTGTTCTCGCCGCCGAGCGTCGCCGACGGCGAGGAGGTGTCGGAGGGCGCCGAGGCGTCCTCGATCAGATCGGGACTGGTGGTCATGGGGGGTCCCCTGGGGGTGAGGAGTCGGCGAGGGGGCACCACCCAGCGATGCTGGGGGAGCCGGGAGGGCACGGAGCCTACGGGCCCGTAACCTACGGCATCGTAAGTATGGCAAAGCAGGGGGTGAGGGCAAGAGGAGCGCGGCCGCGGAGAGTCGCCACAGGCCGCGCACACCCCGTACGCGCGACGTCCACAGGCCGTACACGGCCCGCCTCGCGGCCGCCCCGCGAGACAACTGACCGGACACGGGGATCGGACACCTATCCTGTTCTCGTCGGACAGCGCGGTCCGTACGGGCAGCCCGGGCTGCGCATCAGGAGCGGCAGTGCCGCGTGCGACCGGGAGCCCACCGCCCAGTAGCGCTCGAAACACTGCAAGGAGCCGCACCTGTGAGCAGTGCTGACCAGGCCCCCCGGGCCTCCCAGCCGGCAGCCCCCCTCACCCCGGCCGCCACCGCGAACGCAGAACTGCGCGCGGACATCCGGCGCCTCGGCGACCTCCTCGGGGAGACCCTCGTACGCCAGGAGGGCCAGGACCTCCTGGACCTCGTCGAACGCGTCCGCGCCCTCACCCGCACCGACGGCGAGGCCGCCGCCGAGCTGCTCGGCGACATCGACCTGGAGACCGCCGCCAAGCTGGTGCGCGCCTTCTCCACCTACTTCCACCTCGCCAACGTCACCGAGCAGGTGCACCGCGGCAAGGAGCTGCGCGCCCACCGCGCCGCCGAGGGCGGGCTCCTCGCCCGCACCGCGGACATGCTCAAGGACGCCGACCCCGAGCACCTGCGCGAGACCGTCAGGAACCTCAACGTCCGCCCGGTCTTCACCGCGCACCCCACCGAGGCGGCCCGCCGCAGCGTCCTCAACAAGCTGCGCCGCATCGCGGCGCTGCTGGAGGAGCCCGTCACCGGCGCGGGCGACCGCCGCCGCCACGACCTGCGGCTCGCCGAGAACATCGACCTCGTCTGGCAGACCGACGAACTCCGCGTGGTCCGCCCGGAGCCCGCCGACGAGGCCCGCAACGCCATCTACTACCTCGACGAGCTGCACGCCGGCGCGGTGGGCGACGTCCTGGAGGACCTCGCCGCCGAACTCCAGCGCGTCGGCGTCGAGCTGCCCCCCGGCACCCGCCCCCTGACCTTCGGCACCTGGATCGGCGGCGACCGCGACGGCAACCCGAACGTCACCCCCGACGTCACCCGGGACGTGCTGATCCTCCAGCACGAGCACGGCATCACCGACGCCCTGGAACTCGTCGACTTCCTGCGCGGGCTGCTGTCGAACTCCATCCGCTACACCGGCGCCACCGAGGAGCTCCTCGCCTCGCTCCAGGCCGATCTGGAACGCCTCCCCGAGATCAGCCCGCGCTACAAGCGGCTGAACGCCGAGGAGCCGTACCGCCTCAAGGCCACCTGCATCCGGCAGAAGCTCGTCAACACACGCGAGCGCCTCGCCCGGGGCACCGCCCACGAGGAGGGCCGCGACTACCTCGGCACCGCCGAGCTGCTCGCCGACCTCACCCTCATCCAGACCTCCCTGCGCGAACACCGCGGCGCGCTCTTCGCCGACGGCCGCATGGACCGCACCATCCGCACCCTGGCCGCCTTCGGCCTCCAGCTCGCCACCATGGACGTGCGCGAGCACGCCGACGCGCACCACCACGCGCTGGGCCAGCTCTTCGACCGGCTCGGCGAGGAGTCCTGGCGCTACGCCGACATGCCGCGCGAGTACCGGGGCAAGCTCCTCGCCAAGGAACTCCGCTCCCGGCGCCCGCTGGCCCCCACCCCGGCGCCGCTGGACGCCGCCGGCCAGAAGACCCTCGGCGTCTTCGGCGCCATCAAGGACGCCTTCGAGAAGTTCGGCCCCGAGGTCATCGAGTCGTACATCATCTCGATGTGCCAGGGCGCCGACGACGTCTTCGCCGCCGCCGTCCTCGCCCGCGAGGCCGGCCTCATCGACCTCCACGGCGGCTGGGCCAAGATCGGCATCGTGCCGCTGCTGGAGACCACCGACGAGCTGCGCGCCGCCGACGTCATCCTCGACGAGATGCTCGCCGACCCGTCCTACCGGCGCCTGGTCTCGCTGCGCGGCGACGTCCAGGAGGTCATGCTCGGCTACTCCGACTCCTCCAAGTTCGGCGGCATCACCACCAGCCAGTGGGAGATCCACCGCGCCCAGCGCCGGCTGCGCGACGTCGCCCACCGCTACGGCGTGCGGCTGCGCCTCTTCCACGGCCGCGGCGGCACCGTCGGCCGCGGCGGCGGCCCCTCGCACGACGCGATCCTCGCGCAGCCCTGGGGCACCCTGGAAGGCGAGATCAAGGTCACCGAGCAGGGCGAGGTCATCTCCGACAAGTACCTCGTCCCGTCCCTGGCCCGCGAGAACCTCGAACTGACCGTCGCGGCCACCCTGCAGGCGTCCGCCCTGCACACCGCGCCCCGCCAGTCCGACGAGGCCCTCGCCCGCTGGGACGAGGCCATGGACACCGTCTCCGACGCGGCCCACGCCGCGTACCGCGCGCTCGTCGAGGACCCGGACCTGCCCGCGTACTTCTTCGCGGCCACCCCCGTCGACCAGCTCGCCGACCTGCACCTGGGCTCGCGCCCCTCGCGCCGCCCCGACTCCGGCGCCGGTCTCGACGGCCTGCGCGCCATCCCGTGGGTGTTCGGCTGGACCCAGTCCCGCCAGATCGTCCCCGGCTGGTACGGCGTCGGCTCCGGCCTCAAGGCCCTGCGCGAGTCCGGCCACGCGGACGCGCTGACCGAGATGGGCGAGCGCTGGCACTTCTTCCGCAACTTCCTGTCCAACGTCGAGATGACGCTGGCCAAGACCGACCTGCGGATCGCCCGGCACTACGTCGACACCCTCGTGCCCGACCACCTCAAGCACGTCTTCGCCCGCATCGAGGCCGAACACGAGCTGACCGTCCGCGAGGTCCTGCGCATCACCGGCGGCGAGAAGCTCCTGGACTCCCACCCGGTGCTCCAGCAGACCTTCTCCGTCCGCGACGCCTACCTGGACCCCATCTCCTACCTCCAGGTCTCCCTGCTGGCCCGCCAGCGCGCCGCCGCCGCCCGCGGCGAGGAGGCGGACCCGCTGCTCGCCCGCGCCCTGCTGCTCACCGTCAACGGTGTCGCCGCGGGCCTGCGCAACACCGGCTGACCCGCCGCACCACGGCACACGGGAGCCCCCGCACCGTTCCGGTGCGGGGGCTCCCGTGCGTTACGAGTTGTACGTGGACTGCGCGCGCTCCAGACCGTCGCAGACCAGGCTCTCCACGGCATCGGCCGCCCGGTCCACGAACCAGTCGAGTTCCTTGCGCTCCGTCGAGGAGAAGTCCTTCAGCACGAAGTCCGCGACCTGCATCCGGCCCGGCGGCCGGCCGATGCCGCAGCGGACCCGGTGGTAGTCGGGGCCCATCGACTTCGTCATCGACTTCAGGCCGTTGTGGCCGTTGTCCCCGCCGCCGAGCTTCAGCCGCAGCGTCGGATAGTCGATGTCCAGCTCGTCGTGGACCGCGACGATCCGCTCCAGCGGCACCTTGTAGAAGTCGCGCAGCGCCGTCACCGGGCCGCCCGACAGGTTCATGTACGTCATCGGCTTGGCCAGCACGACCCGGCTGCCCGCCGGTCCGGGCGGTCCGAAGCGGCCCTCGACCACCTGGGCCCGGGCCTTGTGCGCCTTGAACTTCCCGCGGATCCGGTCCGCCAGCAGGTCGGCCACCATGAACCCGATGTTGTGGCGGTTGCCCGCGTACTCGGGTCCGGGGTTGCCGAGGCCGACGATCAGCCAGGGCGCCGCGTCGTCCGACATCAAAAGCTCCTTAAGCGGGAACGACCGCCGTCCCGCTCCAGTGGAGCCGGACGGCGGTCGGTCAGCAACTGCTGAGGGGTGAGGGGGAGGCTCAGGCCTCGGTGCCCTCGGCCTCGGCGGCCGGCTCCTCGGCCTGCGGGGCGACGACCTGCAGGACGGCGATGTCGCCGTCGACGGCCAGGGTGGTGCCCGAGGGGAGGACCAGGTCCTTGGCGTGGATGGTCGCGCCGGCCTCGAGGCCCGCGATGGAGACGGTGACCTCGGTCGGGATGTGCGTGGCCTCGGCCTCGACGGAGATGGTGTTCTGGAGGGTCTCCAGCATGTTGCCGCCGACGGCCAGCTCGCCCTCGGTGACGATCGCGACGTCGACGGTGACCTTCTCGCCCTTCTTGACGATCAGGAAGTCGACGTGGGAGATCGAGCGCTTCAGGGGGTGACGCTGCACGGCCTTGGGGATGACCAGCTCGGTGCCGGCGCCCGCGATGTCCAGGGAGAGCAGGACGTTCGGGGTGCGCAGCGCGAGCAGCAGGCCGTGGCCCTCGACGTCGACGTGCTGGGGGGCGGTGCCGTGACCGTAGATGACGCCGGGAACCTTGCCCGCGATGCGGGCCTGGCGGGCGGAGCCCTTGCCGAACGACGTGCGGACCTCGGCGGAAAGCTTGACCTCGGACATGCTCACTCCTCGTGGGGTGACGGAAGAACGGACTGGTCACCCGGCCGGAACGGCCTGCTACGAAGAGCGCGTCGATAACGGAGCGTCCGTACCGGAAACAGGTACGGCCTCCCTCGCCGAGCAACTCATGGAGTGTACCCGGCGGGGGAGGCCGTACCAAAAAGGATCTACCGCGTCCGCGGCGGAACGGTTACTGCTGCTCTTCGAACAGGCTGGTGACCGAACCGTCCTCGAAGACCTCGCGCACCGCGCGCGCGATCATCGGGGCGATCGAGAGCACCGTGATCTTGTCGAGCTCCAGGTCGGACGGGTCCGGCAGGGTGTTCGTGAACACGAACTCGCTGACCTTGGAGTTCTTCAGGCGGTCGGCGGCCGGGCCCGAGAGGATGCCGTGCGTGGCCGTCACGATGACGTCCTCCGCGCCGTGCGCGAAGAGCGCGTCGGCCGCGGCGCAGATGGTGCCGCCGGTGTCGATCATGTCGTCGACCAGGACGCAGACGCGGCCCCGCACCTCGCCGACGACCTCGTGCACGGTCACCTGGTTGGCGACGTCCTTGTCGCGGCGCTTGTGCACGATGGCCAGCGGCGCGTCCAGACGGTCGCACCAGCGGTCGGCCACGCGCACGCGGCCGGCGTCCGGGGAGACGATGGTGAGCTTGGTGCGGTCCACCTTGGCACCGACGTAGTCCGCGAGGACCGACAGGGCCGAGAGGTGGTCCACCGGGCCGTCGAAGAAGCCCTGGATCTGGTCCGTGTGCAGGTCGACCGTGAGGATGCGGTCCGCACCCGCGGTCTTCAGCAGGTCGGCGACCAGGCGGGCCGAGATCGGCTCGCGGCCCTTGTGCTTCTTGTCCTGACGGGCGTAGCCGTAGGACGGGACGATCACGGTGATGGACCGTGCCGACGCGCGCTTCAGCGCGTCGATCATGATCAGCTGCTCCATGATCCACTTGTTGATCGGAGCCGTGTGGCTCTGCATCAGGAAGCAGTCCGCGCCACGAGCGGACTCCTGGAAGCGGACGTAGATCTCGCCGTTCGCGAAGTCGAAAGCCTTGGTCGGCACGAGGCCGACACCCAGCTGGTGCGCGACCTCCTCGGCCAGCTCGGGGTGGGCGCGGCCGGAGAAGAGCATCAGCTTCTTCTCGCCGGTCGTCTTGATCCCGGTCACAGCACTGTCTCCTCAGACGTGTGGGAAAGCTGCTCGCCCCCGTGTGCGTCCGTCCCGCACACGGTGAGCCAGCCGAATTGCGTGCACCTATCACGGTACGCCGTCGTGGGCGCACCTGTTTCCGGTCGGTTCACCTCAGTGGTGGCCGGTGTCCTCCGGGGCCGCCGACTGCGCCGCGGCCGCGGCGGCGCTGCCCGGGCGCTTGCGGGCCACCCAGCCCTCGATATTCCGCTGCTGGCCGCGGGCCACGGCCAGGGCGCCGGGCGGTACGTCCTTGGTGATCACGGAGCCGGCCGCCGTGTAGGCGCCGTCCCCGATGGTGACGGGCGCCACAAACATGTTGTCCGAGCCCGTCTTGCAGTGTGAGCCGATGGTCGTGTGGTGCTTGTGTTCGCCGTCGTAGTTCACGAACACGCTGGCCGCGCCGATGTTGGTGTACTCGCCGATCGTGGCGTCGCCCACGTACGACAGGTGCGGCACCTTGGTGCCCTCGCCGATCGTCGCGTTCTTCATCTCGACGTACGTGCCGGCCTTGGCCTTCGCGCCGAGGTTCGTGCCCGGGCGCAGGTACGCGAACGGCCCCACGGTCGCCGACTCGCCCACGACCGCGCTGTCGGCCACCGTGTTGTCCACGCGGGCGCCCGCGTGGACAACCGTGTCCCTGAGGCGGGTGTTGGGGCCCACTTCGGCCCGCTCCGCGACGTGGGTGGCGCCGAGGAGCTGGGTGCCGGGGTGGATCAGCGCGTCCTGGCCGAAGGTGACGGTCACGTCCACGAACGTGCTGGCCGGGTCCACGACGGTCACGCCCGCGAGCATCGCCCGCTCCAGCAGGCGCGCGTTCAGCAGCGCGCGGGCCTCCGCGAGCTGCACGCGGTTGTTGATGCCGAGGATCTGGCGGTGGTCGCCGCCGACCGAGGCGCCGACGCGGTGCCCGGCCTCGCGCAGGATGCCGAGGACGTCGGTGAGGTACTCCTCGCCCTGGCTGTTGTCGGTGCGGACCTTGCCGAGGGCGTCGGCGAGGAGGGTGCCGTCGAAGGCGAACACCCCGGAGTTGATCTCGCGGACGGCGCGCTGGGCGTCGGTGGCGTCCTTGTGCTCGACGATGCCCGTGACGGCGCCGTCGGCGCCCCTGATGATGCGTCCGTAGCCGGTGGAGTCGGGTACCTCGGCGGTGAGGACGGTGACGGCGTTGCCGTCGCTCTCGTGCGTGCGCGCGAGCTGGCGGAGCGTCTCCCCGGTCAGCAGCGGGGTGTCGCCGCAGACGACGATCACGGTGCCGGTGACGTTCCCGCCGAGTTCCTCCAGGGCCATGCGGACCGCGTGCCCGGTGCCGTTCTGCTCGTACTGGACGGCGGTGCGGACCTCGGGGTCCAGGGCGGAAAGGTGCGCGGTGACCTGCTCGCGTGCGTGCCCGACGACGACCACCAGGTGGGCGGGGTCCAGCTCGCGGGACGCGGCGACGACGTGACCGACGAGCGAGCGCCCGCAGATCTCGTGCAGGACCTTGGGGGTGGCCGACTTCATGCGGGTGCCTTCCCCCGCTGCGAGTACGACGACGGCTGCCGGGCGGTTGGCGCTCACGGGTGGGCCCTTCGGCTTCGGGGGTGGACCCGTGAAGGATAGCGGGGGCCCCGTGCCCCCCAACGAAGGCGGGTCCCGACCGTGGAGGTCAGGACCCGTACGTGCGGAGCTCCCCCGCCAGGACTCGAACCCGGACATAAGGCACCAAAAGCCTCAGTGCTGCCAATTACACCACAGGGGATTATGTGCGACTAAACCAGACATTGCGGTCTCATGGTCGAGTCGACGGCACCTACTATGCCGCACCGGGTGCCCTCGACGCGACGGTCTTCGGCGGCGCTTCGGCTGACGAGCCCCGGCGGGGCGCGGGGGGCGCTGGCTAGGGTGGAGCGCATGACCAGTACGGGGGAAGTGGAAGGCCGCGCTGGGCCGCCTTTGTGGTGGGTGCGGCGGCGGGATCTCTGGGTGGACCTGACGCTCGGCGGGCTGTCCGTCGTGGAGTGCGGGTGGGAGGGCGTGCTCTTCGCACGCGAGGCGGGGCTGCCGACCGCGGCCGGGGTGCTGTTCGGCATCGTGGTGGGGGCGGTGCTCGTGCTGCGGCGGCGCTGGCCGATCGCCGTGGTGCTGGTGGGGATCGCCGTGGCGCCGGCCTCGATGGGGTTCCTGCTCGGGGTGGCGGGGCTGTACACGCTGGCCTCCTCCGAGGTGCCCCGGCGGATCATCGCGACGCTGACCTCCATGTCGCTGGCCGCGACCTTCGTCGTGATGTACCTGCGGACCCGCGGCGACGTGGAGGCCGATCCGACGCTGGTGGTGGTGCTGTCCGGGTTCGTGGCGGTGGCGCTGACCGTGCCGCCCGTGCTGTTCGGGCTGTACATCGGGGCCCGGCGGCGGCTCATGGAGAGCCTCCAGGAACGCGCGGACTCCCTGGAACGGGAACTGTCCCTGCTGGCCGACCGGGCGGAGGAACGGGCCGAGTGGGCCCGGACCGAGGAACGGACCCGCATCGCGCGGGAGATGCACGACGTCGTCGCGCACCGGGTGAGCCTGATGGTGGTGCACGCCGCGGCCCTGGAGGCGGTGGCGCTGAAGGACCCGGCGCGGGCCGCGAAGAACGCGGCGCTGGTGGGGGACATGGGGCGCCAGGCGCTGACCGAGCTGCGGGAGATGCTCGGGGTGCTGCGGTCCGCCGGGAAGCCGAAGCCCGTCGTGGCGCGGCCGGCGGCGGCTCCCGTGACCGCGGCGCCGTTCGGGGGCTTCGAGGACGGGCCCGGCCCCACGATCGGCGAGCTGGAGGTGCTGGTCGGGCAGTCGCGGACGGCCGGGATGGCCGTCGAGATGCTGGTGCACGGCGAGGGGGCGGCGTACGCGGCGGAGGTGGAGCAGACGGCGTACCGGGTGGTGCAGGAGGCGCTGACCAACTGCCACAAGCACGCCCCGGGCGCGCGCGTCGTGGTGCGGCTCGCGCACCGCGACGGGGAGGTCGCGATGCAGGTGGAGAACGGCCCCTGCGACGGCACCTTTGCCGAACACGGGCTGCCGAGCGGGGGCAACGGGCTCGTCGGGATGCGGGAACGGGTGATGGGGCTGGGCGGGGTCTTCGTGTCGGGGCCGACGGACGAGGGCGGCTACAAGGTGTCGGCGGTCCTGCCGGTCCGCTAGGCGCTGACCTCGGCGGGCGGGCGCGGGGGAGCGGTGGTGCCGCCCTCCGGGCGCGGGGTGTCGGGGCGGGCCTGCCGGGCCGGCTCGCTCCGGCGCGGCTTCGGCGGGGTGGGTCGGGCTCCGGATCGCGGCGGGCGCGCGGCGCGGCCGGCCCCGGGCGCGGGCCGGGTCCCGCCCCGCCCGCCCCCGCCGGTCAGCTCGTGGTGAGGCGGGTGGGCTGGAGGCCCGTCAGGAGCAGCGTCAGGGCCTCGTCCACGCTCGCCCCGAGGTACCAGTCGCCGGTGTGGTCGATGCCGTACACCCGGCCCTCGGCGTCGAGTGCGAGGTGGGAGCCGCCGTCGGACTCGACGCCGAGCGGGCAGAGCGCGGTGGACAGGGCGCGGCCGAGGTCGGCGAACGTACGGGCCAGGTGCAGACCGGTGAGCGGGTCGATCCGCACGGGGACCGGCGCTATCTGGCGGCCCGGCCCGGGGGCGGTGACCGTGAGGCCGCCGAACTCGGCCCAAGCCTCGACGGCGGCCGGGAACACGGTGTGCCGGTGCCCGGCGGGGGTGGTGTGGTCCCGGAGGGCGTCGGCCCAGTACTCGGCCTGCTTGATGTCCCAGCGGCCGGGTTCCCAGCCGGCGATGCGCAGGGCGGAGTTCACGGCGACCGGGAAACGGGTGGCCGCGGAGCGGTCGTAGGACGCGGAGGTGCTGGTCATGGCTACTCGGCTGGGGTGAGGTCGACGGAGCGTACGCCGAAGTGGGCGAGGAGGGCCTCGCAGGAGCGGCAGGGGGGTGCGTAGCTGCCGTGGAGCGGGTCGCCGTCCTCGCGGATGCGGCGGGCGGTGATCTTCGCCTGCTTGAGGGAACGGCGGGCCTCGCTCGCGGCGAGGGGCTTGCGGGAGGCGCGCTTGGAGCGGGCGCCCTCGACGGCCGCCAGGTGGCGGGAGAGGAGGAGCGCCTCCGGACATCGGCCGGTGAAACGTTCGCGCTGGCCGCTGGTGAGGGTGTCCAGGAAGTCCTGGACGAGGGGGTGCAGTACGGGAGGCTGGTCGGCCTTGCCCGCGGTGCCGGTGAGGGTCTCGCCGCGTACGGAGAGGGCGGCGGCGACCGTCGGCAGGATCCCGTCACGGCGGAACCGCAGGACGGGCGGGGTGGGGCGGCCGTCGGCGCTGCCCCAGCGCAGGCGCGGGTCGCCCGCGGGACCGCCCGGCTCGGCCGGGCCCGCCGGTGCTCCTCGGCCTTCCGCTGCCGCTTCCCCTTCTTCCGTGGGCCTCGTCCCTTCCCGTGCCGGTGTGCCTTGGGGTGCTTCCGTAGCCGCTCGGTCTCCCGGTGTTCCCGGGCCTCCCGCGGCGGTCTCGGCCGGATCCGGCCGTGTTGCCGTGTGGTGCATGGTCGCGCTATCCCTCCCGTGGCGGCGGTGGTGGCCGCTGTCGCGCACGCCCCCGTGCCGCGGGGACAGCCTGCCAAATGTCACCTGTCCTGCGGAAGCGGGGTCGAATTTTCGTATCAATTCGGATGTTCCTGGCCCGAGCCCGGGGGCGTGGCCTACGCGCGGGTGAGCCTCTTGCCCCAGCGCATAGGCTGTGGCGAACCAGCCAGATCCAGCAGGGGGCTACCGCCATGACGACAGGTCGGCTCGGGCAGCAGGCCGCGCCACCCAACGCCGCTTATTCGGGGCAGGTCGTGCATTTCCCGGACCCCGTCCGGGCCGCTCGGCATCCCCACGGAGTGCGGATGGGCGGCAACGGGCATCCGGACTTCTCCGCGTACGCCCGCGCGGCGGTCGAGATCGCCGACCCGCCCGAGGGCTTCGGCGTCGACGAGCTGCGGCTGACGGACTGCGTGTCCGCGAACGCCGCGATGCGGGCCTCCGGGCACGAGCTGTGGGACACGGTCGGCCCGGTGGCGACCCCGCACGGCTGGACCTGGCACCACGTGTCGGGCTCGCGGCGCATGGAACTGGTCCCCGTCGAGGTGAAGGCGCTGCTGCGGCACCACGCGGGACTGGCGACGGCTCCGGTGGACCACGACAAGCGCGGGACGCGCGCCCTCCAGGAGGTGCGCCCGGTGCACCTGGGACTGCCGAAGTCGGTGGTGTCGGTCTCCGAGGAGCAGGTGCAGGGCGTCGAGGAGGACCTCGGCTACCGGCTGCCGGAGGCGTACCGCTCGTTCCTGAAGGCCGCGGGCGGCTGCGCGCCGGTCGGCGCGGGACTGGACGTGGACCTCGGTCTGCTGGTGGACCAGCCGTTCTTCACGGTGCGCGAAGAGGCGGCGGTCAACGACCTCGTGTACGTCAACAAGTGCCTGCGGGACCACCTGACGAAGGACTACCTGTGCGTGGCCTTCGTCCAGGGCGGACTGCTCGCGCTGAAGGTCAGGGGAGAGGGCACCGGTTCGGTGTGGTTCTCCCCGTACGACGATGCCCGCGACCGGGACGGCTGGTCGGTGCAGGAGCGCGTGGAGCGGTTGTTGCTGCCGTGCGGCGCTGATTTCGATGCCTTCCTGGAGCGGCTGGCGGGCAATCCGCCGGAGCTGGAGACGGTGGCCGGTCTGATGGTGGACGGCGGATTCGCACGCCCGGTTCCCGTGGTGCGTGCCGGTTCGGATGAGGGGTGACGGCGCGGTGGTGACGTTTGCGCAGGCGCAGGAGCGCGCCGAGGAGTGGATCAACGGGGACGTGCCCGGCTACCAGCACCGCGAGGTGCGGGTACGGGAGTTCGGGCTCGGGTTCGTGGTGTGGGCGGAGGACCGGGCGGCCGGCCCGGTGTCCGGGGGCGGCCGGCAGCGGCTGGTCATCGCCCGGGACAGCGGCGAGGTGACGCTGTGGCCGGGGCTGCCGGTGGGTGAGGTGATCCGCCGGTACGAGGAGGAGTACGGGGCGGCGGCCGCGGCCGTGGCCTCGGAGGCTTCCGTTCCGCCGCCGCGGATCGACTCGGAGCAGACCTCGTTCATGCTGAGCCCGCCGGAGTGGCTGCAGGAGGCGGCGGACCGGGCCGGGATCCCGCGCGGACCGTCGGCGCCGGCACCGGCCGCCGCTTCGGACCCGGCTCCGGGGTCGGGGGCGGGGTCGGGGGCGGGGTCCGGATCGGGGTCGGCTGAAGTGGGGGGACCGGTCTCCGTGCCGGCTTCCGCCTCTGGCCCGTCCTCGTCCGCTTCCTCTTCCTCGGCGTCGTTGTCCTCTTCCTCCGCCGCTTCCTCTTCTTCCGCCGAGGCGTCCTTCCCCTCTTCTTCTCCCTTCTCCTCCCCGGCGCCCGCGCGGGAGAACGCCTCCGTGCCCGCCGCGGAGCCCGCCGACGGTGCGCCGGCGCCCGTGGACGCCGTGCCGCTGCGGCGCGGGGGCGAGATCCCGTACGAGCCGACCGCCAACGACGGTGTGCCGGCGGCCGTGCCGTCCGGGGCCACGCCCTGGGCGGGTACCGACGTGAACCCCGGGCCGGACGACGCGTCCGTGTCCCTGCCCGCGACCGTGTTCGCGCCGCCGCTGTCCGGGTCCGACCTGGAGGACGCTCCCTCGTCGGGGGTGGCCCCGGAGGCGAAGACCACGCTCATGGCCGGCGGCAGCCGGCTCCCTCCCACGGCGGTCGCGCCGGCGCTCGGGTCCCGGGCGGGCGACATCGCCGACGCCCCGACCAGCAAGGCCCAGATCTCCCGGCCGGGCTCACGCGGCCCCGGTCCGGCGCCCGTGCCGCCGGGCGCCGCGAGGACGGCCGGGGTGGACGAGAGGGTCGGGGCCTCGCCCATGCCGCGCAGGCCGTACGGGGCCTTCGGGTCGGCGAGCTCCAGGACGTCGACCGGGATGGTCGGGGTGTCGAGGATGGTCGGGATCAGGTAGTCCGTGAAGGAGGGGTTGCGCACCTTCGCGGTCTTCGGATCCACGATGATCTCTTCCATGATCGCCACGCCGAGGCCCTGGGTGGTGCCACCCTGGATCTGGCCGACCACGGAGAGCATGTTGAGCGCCTTGCCGACGTCCTGGGCGGTCGCCAGCTCGACGACCTTGACCAGGCCCAGCTCGGTGTCCACCTCGACGACCGCGCGGTGCGCGGCGAAGGTGTACTGGACGTGCCCGTTGCCCTGGCCGGTGACCAGGTCAAAGGGGACGGTCGGGTGGTGGCGGTACTCGAGCTCGAGGTCGATGGCCTCGTCCTCGAGGATCTCGGCGATGTCCGCGAGGACCTCGCCGCCGTCGGTGACGATCTTGCCGCCTTCGAGCAGCAGCTCGGCGGTCGCCCACGCGGGGTGGTACGAGCCGTTCTTGCGGCGGCCGATCTCCAGCAGGGCCTCGCGGACCGCCTCGCAGGTGTTCTTCACCGCGCCGCCGGTCATGTACGTCTGCCGGGAGGCGGACGTGGAACCGGCGGAGCCGACCTGGGTGTCGGCCGGGTGAATGGTCACCTGCGTGACGCCCAGCTCGGTACGGGCGATCTGCGCGTGGACGGTGATGCCGCCCTGGCCGACCTCCGCCATGGCCGTGTGGACCATCGCGACGGCCTCGCCGTTGATGACCTCAAGGCGCACGCGGGCGGTCGAGTAGTCGTCGAAGCCCTCGGAGAAGCCGACGTTCTTGATGCCGACCGCGTAGCCGACGCCGCGGACGACGCCCTCGCCGTGCGTGGTGTTGGAGAGGCCGCCGGGCAGCGCGCGGACGTCCGCGCCCTCACCGGCCGACTCCCACTGGCGCTCCGGCGGCAGCGGACGGGCCTTGACGCGGCGGAGCAGTTCCGCGACGGGCGCCGGGGCGTCCACCACCTGGCCGGTCGGCATGACCGTGCCCATCTCCATGGCGTTCAGCTGGCGGAACTCGACCGGGTCCATGCCCAGCTTCGCCGCGAGCTTGTCCATCTGGGCCTCGTACGCGAAGCACGCCTGGACGGCGCCGAAGCCGCGCATCGCGCCGCAGGGCGGGTTGTTCGTGTAGAGCGCGATCGCCTCGATGTCCACGTCCTCCAGGACGTAGGGACCCACCGAGAGGGAGGACGCGTTGCCCACGACCGCCGGGGAGGCGGACGCGTAGGCGCCGCCGTCCAGGACGATCTTGCACTTCATGTGCGTGAGCTTGCCGTCCTTGGTCGCGCCGTGCTCGTAGTAGAGCTTCGCCGGGTGGCGGTGCACGTGCCCGAAGAAGGACTCGAACCGGTTGTAGACGATCTTGACCGGCTTGTTCGTGGCCAGGGCCAGGAGACAGGCGTGGATCTGCATCGAGATGTCCTCGCGGCCGCCGAAGGCACCGCCGACGCCCGAGAGCGTCATGCGGACCTTCTCCGGCGGGAGGCCCAGGACCGGGGCGATCTGCTGGAGGTCCGAGTGCAGCCACTGGGTGGCGACGTACAGCTCGACGCCTCCGTCCTCGGACGGCACGGCCAGGCCGGACTCCGGGCCGAGGAATGCCTGGTCCTGCATGCCGAAGGTGTACTCGCCCTCGACGATGACGTCGGCGCGCTTGCGGGCCTCTTCCACGTTGCCGCGGATGATCGGCTGGCGGTGCACGATGTTCGGGTGCGGGACGTGACCGATGTGGTGGTCGTCGCGGCCCTCGTGGATCAGCGGCGCGCCCGGGGCGATGGCCGAGGCCTCGTCCGTGACGAGCGGCAGCTCCCGGTAGTCGATCTTGATCTTGGCGGCCGCGCGGCGGGCGGTCTCCGGGTGGTCGGCGGCCACGAGGGCGACCGGCTCGCCGTGGTGGCGCACCCGTCCGTTGGCGAGGACCGGGGTGTCCTGGATCTCCAGGCCGTAGTTCTTCATCTCGGCCGGCAGGTCGTCGTACGTCAGCACCGAGTACACGCCGGGCAGGGCGAGCGCCTCGGAGATGTCGATGGAGACGATCTCGGCGTGGGCGACGGTGCTGCGGAGCGTCTGGCCCCACAGCATGTCCTCGTGCCACATGTCCGAGGAGTACGCGAACTCGCCGGTCACCTTGAGGGTGCCGTCCGGGCGCAGCGTGGACTCGCCGATGCCGCCCTTGGTGTGCTTCTGCGTGACGTTGGTCGGCGTGCCCGCCGGAACCGTGCGCGTGTTCTGAGCCATGGTCAGACCGCCTCTGACTGACGGGCGGCCGCGAGGCGGACCGCGTCGAGGATCTTCTCGTAGCCCGTGCAGCGGCACAGGTTGCCGGACAGGGCCTCGCGGATGTCCTGGTCGGACGGGGAGGAGTTCTCCTCCAGCAGCGCGTCGGCCTGGACCAGGAGGCCCGGGGTGCAGAAACCGCACTGGACGGCGCCGGCGTCGATGAACGCCTGCTGGATCGTGGAGAGCTCCACACCCTCGCCGGTCTGCGAGTCGCCGGCGGGCTTGGCCTGCCACTGCTTGGCCGCGTCCAGGGTGACGCCGCCCTTGCCGCCGCAGCCGCCGCCGGTGCCACAGGCGCCGCCGTGGCCGTGCTGCTCGCGCTGCTTGGAGAATTCCGCCAGACCCTCGACGGTCACGACGTCGCGGCCCTCGACCTGGCCGGCGGCGACGAGACAGGAACAGACCGGCACGCCGTCGAGACGGACGGTGCAGGAACCGCACTCGCCCTGCTCACAGGCGTTCTTCGAACCGGGCAGGCCCATGCGCTCGCGCAGGACGTACAGGAGGGATTCGCCCTCCCAGACGTCGTCGGCTTCCTGCGGACGGCCGTTGACAGTGAAATTGACGCGCATGATTACGCAGCCCCTTCAAGCGAGCGGCCGGTGGTGCCGCGGTACTGCTCCCAGGTCCAGACGAGCTGGCGGCGAGCCATGATGCCGACCGCGTGACGGCGGTACTTCGCCGTGCCGCGGACGTCGTCGATCGGGTTGGCCGCGCCGGAGGCGAGGTCACCGAACTGCTTGGCGATCGACGGGGTGACGACCTTGCCGGACTCCCAGAAGCCGCCCTCTTCGAGCGCGGCGTTCAGGAACTCCTCGGCGGCCTTGGCCCGGATCGGGGTCGGCGCGGCCGACCCGATGCCGGTGCGGACCGTGCGGGTCTGCGGGTGCAGGGCCAGGCCGAACGCGCAGACCGCGATGACCATCGCGTTGCGGGAGCCGACCTTGGAGTACTGCTGGGGGCCGTCCGCCTTCTTGATGTGGACGGTCTTGATGAGCTCGTCGGCGGCGAGCGCGTTGCGCTTCACACCGGTGTAGAACTCGTCGATCGGGATCAGGCGGGAGCCGCGTACGGACTCCACCTCGACCTCGGCACCGGCCGCGAGGAGCGCCGGGTGCGAGTCGCCGGCCGGAGAGGCGCAACCGAGGTTGCCTCCGACACCGCCGCGGTTGCGGATCTGCGGGGACGCGACCGTGTGCGAGGCGAGCGCGAGTCCCGGAAGCTCCGTCCGGAGGTTCTCCATGATCTGCGTGTACGGGACGGAGGCGCCCAGACGAACCACGTCCTCGCCGACCTCCCACTCCCGCAGGAGACCGATGCGGTTCAGGTCCAGGAGGTACTCCGGCCGACGGTGGTCGAAGTTGATCTCGACCATCACATCGGTGCCACCCGCGATCGGCACAGCCGTGGGGAACTCGGCCTTAGCGGCGAGCGCCTCCTCCCAGCTGGCGGGGCGAAGGAAGTCCATGTGTGGCTCTCTTCTTCTTAATCGGGTCGTTCACTTCAAGCCAGGAGGCCCTATGGCCCTCGACTGGTCGTTCACGTGCTGTTAACGCGGTGTGGAGTCAGTACACAAGCCGCGCGTCCCCCGGGTGCAGTCACCGAAACCATGAAGGAGTTGGCTGGGGACCTCCCTCGTCTTGTAGATTCGTATGAAAGGCAGGATGCGACGACCTGCCCGATTTCCAACGGCAACATTCGAGACAGATCGGCGGCGACATCATGCGGCTGCGCGCACTGCTGGAAACCGAGGCGCTGGGGCTGCGGCTGCTCGGCGGCGAGGATGAACTCGACCGGACGGTCCGCGGGGTCATGACGACCGATCTCCGGGACCCCAGCCGATACCTCTCCGGGGGCGAACTCGTCCTCACCGGCCTGGCCTGGCGAAGAAATTCGGCCGATTCCGAGCCGTTCGTACGAATCCTGGCCGGCGCGGGCGTGGCGGGCCTCGCCGCGGGCGAGGCCGAGCTGGGGGACATCCCGGACGACCTGGTATCGGCCTGTCTGCGCAACCGTCTGCCCCTGTTCGCCGTGAACGAGGACGTTGCATTCGCCACGATCACCGAGTACGTGGTGCGCCAGGTCTCCGGAGAACGCGCCGGGGACCTCGCGGCCGTCGTGGACCGCCACCGCCGCCTGATGACGTCGGGGCCGGCCGGCGGCGGGCCCGACGTGGTGCTGGATCTGCTCACCACCGACCTCGATCTCCGGGCCTGGGTGCTGTCCCCCACGGGCCGGCAGATCGCCGGGGCCGGCGAACCGCTGGCCCCGGGTGTCTGTGCGGCACTGGCGAGCGAGCACCTCGCGGCGGTCCGGACGGGCCGCAGGGGCCCGCACCGGATCTCCATCCAGGGTATTACGTACTCGCTCTTCCCGATCAGGGGACACGGGCGCGGCGCGGCCGGTCCGGCCGCCCGCGACGTGCGCGAGAGCGTCCTGTCGGACTGGCTGCTGGCCGTCGAGGCGGACGCCGGCGACTGGCCCGCCGAGCGCCTCGACCTGCTGCAGGGCGTCACCCAGCTGATCGCCGTGGAGCGGGAGCGGCGCGACGCGGCCCGGACGGTGCGCCGCCGGCTCGCCCAGGAGGTGCTGGAGCTGGTCCAGACGGGCGCCGCGCCCGCCGAGATCGCCGCCCGGCTGCGGGTCGCGGCCCCGGTGCTGCTGCCCGGACTGGGCGGCGCCCCGCACTGGCAGGTCGTCGTGGCCCGGGTGGACTGGGACGGCGGCGACATCCCCGGCGGCCCGGTCGCGCAGTCGCTGCTGGAGGAGATCCTCGTCGACCCGACCCTGTCGGGGCCCGAGCCCTCGGACCGGATCGCCGTGGCCCACGCCGGCGACGAGGCCATCGCCCTGGTGCCGCTGCCCGCCCTGTCCGGGGAGGCCGGGGAGGACAAGGGCCCCGACGCGGCCCTGCACGCCGACGAGCTCCTGGCGGTCGTACGGGACCCCCTGCAGGCCGGCCTGGCCGACGACGGCCGGCTCACGCTGGGCGTCAGCGCGGCCGTGCACTCCGCCGAAGGGCTGCGCGGGGCGCTGGAAGAGGCCCGGCACGCCCGCCGGGTCGCCGCGGCGCGCCCGGGACGGGTCTGCGCGGCGGGCCACCACGAGCTGGCCTCGCACGTCCTGCTGCTGCCGTTCGTGCCCGACGACGTACGGCGCGCCTTCACGGCCCGGCTGCTGGACCCGCTGCGGGACTACGACCGCCGCCACCGCGCGGAGCTCATCCCGACGCTGGAGGCTTTCCTGGACTGCGACGGTTCGTGGACCCGCTGCGCGACGCGGCTGCACCTCCACGTCAACACGCTGCGCTACCGCGTCGGGCGAATCGAGCAGTTGACGGGGCGCGACCTGTCGCGGCTCGAGGACAAGCTCGACTTCTTCCTCGCACTGCGCATGAGCTGAGAAGATCCGCTCCCGGACCGCACGGACCGGACCGGGGGCGGCTGATGATCCGTCCGGACTTTGTGAAAAGGTTCACCCGACCCCTTGGCCGGAGCCTCCGATCCGTGCTCTCATTTCGCCCCAGGGCTCAACGATGTGCTGCTTGGTTGCTTTGGGGAGGGCAATGTGGCGGATACCGCCATGTCCGGTGCCGGATCTACCGGGGGAGACGACCCCCTCCAGCGGGCGATATGGCGGCTGCGCTCGCGCGGCTGTTGGACCGACGCGGCGGCCCTGCTGACGCCGCACCTGAACCACGCCGGAGCCGCCGTGCAGCGCACGGCGCTGCTGGTCGAACGCTGCCTGTTCACCGGGCAGGGCTGGGCCGAGGCCGAGGACGCGCTGCGGGTCGCCGAGGCCGTCTCGCAGGACGACGACGACCGGGGCGCCGCCGCCTGCGAGCGGGGCCACCTGGCGTACGCCGCCACGGTGCTCGGCGTACGCGACCGGGCCGACGAGGCCCGCTCCGCGCTGGGCCGGGCCGCGGCCCTGCTCTCCCCCGGGTCCCGGACCCGGCCGCTGCTGGACTTCCGGCGGGGGCTGGTGGCCGAACACCTCGCGGACGCCCCGCAGTCGGCCCGCCCCGCCTACCACCGGGCCCACGCGGGCGCGGAGGCCCACGGGGACACGCTGCTGCTCTCGTTCACCTGGCGGCACCTGGCGGCGCTGGCCCTGCGGGACGGCGAGGTGGCCGAGGCGCGCAGGGGCTTCACGGAGTCGCTGCGGATCCGGGAGGAGCTGGGCTTCCTGATCGGCACGGCCCCGGCGCTGGCCGCCCTGGCCGAGGCCGAGCCGGAACCCGAGGCGGCCCGGCTGCGCGCGGAGGCCCGCCGGCTCTTCCACCTGCTGGGGGGCATCCCGACCTGGCTGGCGGACCAGCTCCACCCGGACCCGGCTCCCGCGTAGCCCGGTCCGTTCCCCGTACGGGTCCGCCCCCGTGCGGGGGCCGGCCGTACGGGGGCCCCGGCCGTACGGGGGCCCGTCAGCTCGCGGAGCCCGCGAAGTGCTCCCGTACGAGTGACTCCACCACCGGGAGATTCCCGGCGATCAGGGCCTCCAGCAGGGCGGTGTGCTCGGCCGCGTCGGCCACCAGTTCCGCCCGGCGCACCCGCGGGGCGCCCGGCAGGGGCCACTGGGCGCGGCGGTGGAGTTCTCCCGCCACCTGGACCAGCTGGTCGTTGCCGGCCAGCGCCAGCAGCTCGCGGTGGAAGGTCCGGTCGGCCTCCGCGTAGCCGGGCAGGTCGCCGACCGCGGCGGCGGCGGCCGTGGCCGCGGCCGCGGGCCGCAGGGCCTCCCAGCCGGCCGCGGGCACGTCACGGGCCAACCGGAGCATCACGGGGACCTCCAGCAGGGCCCGTACCTCGGCCAGCTCGGCCCGCTCGCGCGGGGTGCGCGACAGGACGCGGAAGCCCCGGTTGGGCAGGCACTCCACCGCCCCCTCCAGGGCCAGCTGCTGCATCGCCTCGCGCACGGGGGTCGCCGACACGCCGAACCGTTCGCCCAGGGCCGGGCCCGAGTAGATCTCCCCCGGTGCCAGCTCGCCGTCGACGAGCGCCGCGCGGAGCGCGTCGAGGACCTGGCCGCGCACCGAATGGCGCAGCACCTTCCGCGGTATCTTCTGCGCCGGAATCGACGGCCGCACGGCCTCCGCTCCGCCGCCGGCCTGCGGCGCTTCGTGCACTCGGTCCTCCTCACAGGTCTCGGCCCGCTCTGAGAATAGGGGACGGCGCGCGAGGTGTGAGGGTAGGCATCCCACCCGATCGGGTAAGGTAAGGCTAACCTCTTAACGATCGCTCGAATCGGTGGTCCTCCATGACCGTCACGGTCCTCGGCGCCTCGGCGCGCACCACAACCGCCCCGGCCGGGTCTCCGGTGGCGGACGCGTACGCCCGCCTGGCCGAGGTCTACGGCGGGCTCGGGGTCGCCGAGCGGGCCGCGCACGAACCCCTCCCTCGCGGTGTGGGATGGGTCGGCGCGGACGAGCTGGCGGCCGGAGGACCGGCCCTCGACGCCTTCCTCGCCTGGGACAACGCCCAGGTGCTGAAGGACTACGGGCACCAGGCCCGCCCCGATGTGGTGGCGAGCTTCGGGCTGCACCGGTACGCGTGGCCCGCGTGCCTGCTGATCACCCTGCCGTGGTTCCTCCACCGGCGGGTGCCGGACCTCCCCGTGTCCGGGGTCACCTTCCACCGGACGCTCGGCCGGATGGCCGTGCGCGTCGAAGGCTTCGCCTGCCTGCCGGACGATCCGGCGGCCGCTCTCCCCGGGGCGCGGGTCGTGCCCGGCGAGGAGGCGCTGCGCGACGAGGTGCGGGCCGCGGTGGCCCGGCACCTCGGACCGGTGCTGGAAGGTTTCGGCCCGCGCATGCGGCGCGGCCGGCGCGCCCTGTGGGGCATGGTCACGGACGAGGTCGTCGAGAGCCTCTGGTACGTCGGCACCCTGCTCGGCGAGGAGCAGCGCGCGATGGCCGAGCTGGAGGCGCTGCTGCCCGGCTCGACCGCCCCGTACACCGGCGGCGCGGGCTTCCGCACCCTCACGGGCCCCGACGGCACGGAGCTGCCCACCCGGGACCGGGCGAGCTGCTGCTTCTTCTACACGATCCGCCCGGACGACACCTGCGTGACCTGCCCCCGCACGTGCGACGCGGACCGCGTGGCCCGTCTCACGGCGTAGCCGCCACGCTCCCCGCGCCGAACCCACCCGCGGGGATGACCGTGAATCGAACTCAACTCAGCCCGTGCGGGCTTCAGTTCGACTGACAACACCCTATCCGGCGGGCCGCGCCCCCCGATGGCGTCCACTTGCCCCGAAACCCGCGTGCACGGCGGACCGGCTGCGCCACTATGGCGCCCGGAAAGCCGCACTACCGCAGACGCGAGGCAAGGGACATCCGCATGAGACTGACCGACATATCGCTGGACTGGCTGCTGCCCGGCAGCCTGCTGATCCTGGGCGTGCTTGCGGCAGTTGCGGTACTGGCCCGGGGAAAGCGCGAGAGCGAGAAGGCCGCGGCCGAGGACAGCTGGGAGCGCAGCGAGGAGCGCCGACGGCGCAAGGAGGCCGTGTACGGGACCGCCTCGTACGTCCTGCTCTTCTGCTGCGCGGCGGTCGCCGCCGCACTCTCCTTCCACGGGCTGGTCGGCTTCGGCCGGCAAAACCTCAACCTCTCCGGGGGGTGGGAGTACCTCGTCCCCTTCGGCCTCGACGGCGCCGCCATGTTCTGCTCGGTGCTCGCCGTCCGCGAGGCCAGCCACGGCGACGCGGCGCTGGGCTCGCGCATGCTCGTCTGGCTGTTCGCGGGGGCGGCCGCGTGGTTCAACTGGGTGCACGCGCCCAGGGGGCTGGGCCACGACGGGGCCCCGCAGTTCTTCGCCGGGATGTCGCTCTCGGCGGCGGTCCTCTTCGACCGGGCCCTGAAGCAGACCCGCCGGGCGGCGCTGCGCGAGCAGGGCCTGATCCCGCGGCCGCTGCCGCAGATCCGGATGGTCCGCTGGCTGCGGGCGCCCCGGGAGACCTTCGGCGCGTGGTCCCTGATGCTGCTGGAGGGGGTCCGCACCCTCGACGAGGCCGTGGACGAAGTCCGCGAGGACAAGAAGGAGAAGGAGAACGACCGGCACCGGCGGCGCGAGCAACACCGCCTGGACCGCGCCCACATCAAGGCACTGGGCCGGCAGAACCGGGCGTTCGGGCGGGCCCGCGCCCGCGAGGGCGACATGCCGGGGCTGGCTCCCGGACCGGGCTCCGCGCCGGTCGGCGCGGAGCCGGCCATAGCGGAACCGGGACAGCTGACGCCGCCGCCCCGGCTGCCACTGGGCGGGAGTTCCGCAAGGCCCTCGCTCCAGGCCGTGTCCGGATCCGAATCCCTTGAGGTGACCGGCCCCCGGACGGTGGACCTCACCGCCGAGGACGACACCCAGACCATTCCCCGGCTCGACTCCCTGGAGCGCAAACTGAAGGATCTGGAGCAGCAGTTCGGCTGACGGTTCCCCGTCGGCACTCCGCGGGGCCCGCTCGTTCGGGCGGGTCCCGCGCCCTACGCCGCCTCGTATCCCGGGGTGCGGGTGGCGTGCAGTTCGAACCACACCACCTTGCCGCCCCCCGCGGCCGACCCGTCCACGCCCCAGGCGTCGGCGAGGGCCTGCACCAGCGCCAGGCCCCGCCCGTGCGTACCGTCGTCGGCGGTCGGTACGTGCGGGCGGGGGCGGCGGGCGGCGTAGTCGCGGACCTCCACGCGGAGGCGGGATCCGCCGAGGCTGGCGGAGACCTCGGCGCCCTGGTCGGTGTGGACGAGGGCGTTGGTGACCAGTTCGGTGATGAGCAGCTCCGCCACGTCGGCGGCGTCGGTCCGGCACCGGTGGCGCATCAGCTCCCGTAACGCCCGTCGGACTTCTCCCACCGCCTTCAGGTCCGCCCGGCGCACGCTCCGCGTGATCCGCAGCGTGTCCACCGCTCCCCCGTCCTCGGCGCCGGTCGATGGTTCTCGCGGTACGGGCCGCCCCCTCTTCCACAGCTTTCCGGTCTTCGCCCCCACCCGCACGGCGATGTACCTCCCGCGTCCATGACTCTCGAACAGGTCTACGGGATGCATGCCCCTCGGGCCGATCCGCACTCCTGCGGGCTTACGGGCGGGGCACGTTGCGCAGGTTGGATCGAGCCATCTGGATCATCCGGCCGACTCCGCCGTCGAGCACGATCTTGCTGGCGGAAAGTGCGAAACCGGTCACCATGTCGGCACTGATCCTGGGCGGGATCGACAGGGCGTTGGGGTCGGTCACCACGTCCACCAGAGCGGGTCCCTTGTGCCGGAACGCGTCCTTCAAAGCAGCCGTGAGCTGCTTCGGCTTCTCCACCCGGACCCCGTAGGCGCCCGCCGCCCGGGCGATGGCGGCGAAGTCGGGGTTCGTGTTCGTGGTCCCGTAGGAGGGCAGGCCGGAAACCAACATCTCCAACTCCACCATTCCGAGCGAAGAGTTGTTGAACAGGACCACTTTGACGGGCAGGTCGTACTGCACCAGGGTGAGGAAATCTCCCATCAGCATCGAGAACCCGCCGTCACCCGACATCGACACCACTTGACGGTTCCGGTCGGTGAACTGTGCGCCGATGGCCTGCGGGAGCGCGTTGGCCATGGAGCCGTGGCTGAAGGAGCCGATGATACGCCGCTTGCCGTTCGGGGAAAGATAGCGCGCGGCCCACACGTTGCACATGCCTGTATCCACGGTGAACACCGCGTCCTCGTCCGCCAGTTCGTCGAGGACGGCCGCCACGTACTCCGGGTGGATCGGGGTGTGCTTCTCCACCTTGCGCGTGTACGCCTTGACCACGCCCTCCAGCGCGTCCGCGTGCTTCTTCAGCATCCGGTCCAGGAACCTGCGGTCCGTCTTGGCCCGCACCCGGGTGTTGAGGGCGCGCAGGGTCTCCCGCACGTCGCCCCATACGGCCAGGTCCAGCTTGCAGCGCCGGCCCAGGTGTTCGGGCCGGATGTCGACCTGGACGATCTTCACGTCGTCGGGGAGGAACGCGTTGTACGGGAAGTCCGTGCCGAGCAGGATCAGCAGGTCGCACTCGTGGGTGGCCTCGTAGGCCGCGCCGTAGCCGAGCAGTCCGCTCATGCCGACGTCGTACGGATTGTCGTACTGGATCCACTCCTTGCCGCGCAGTGCGTGTCCGACGGGGGCCTTGACCCGGCCGGCGAACTCCATCACCTCGGCGTGCGCCCCGGCGGTGCCGCTGCCGCAGAAGAGCGTGACCCGCTCCGCCTCGTCGACGAGGCGGACGAGCTTCTCGATCTCCGCGTCTCCGGGCCGGACCGTGGGGCGGGCGGTGACGAGCGCCTGCTCGACGGCCTTCTCCGGCGCGGCCGCGCCCGCGATGTCCCCGGGCAGCGCGACGACCCCGACACCGCTGCGCCCGATGGCGTGCTGGATGGCGCTCTGGAGCACCCGGGGCATCTGGCGGGGGCTGGAGATCAGCTCGCTGTAGTGGCTGCACTCGGCGAACAGCCGGTCGGGGTGGGTCTCCTGGAAGTAGCCGAGGCCGATCTCCGAGGAGGGGATCTGGGAGGCGAGCGCGAGGACCGGGGCCATCGAGCGGTGGGCGTCGTAGAGGCCGTTGATCAGGTGCAGGTTGCCCGGGCCGCACGAGCCCGCGCAGGCCGCGAGACGGCCGGTGATCTGGGCCTCGGCGCCGGCGGCGAAGGCGGCCGTCTCCTCGTGCCGGACCTGGATCCAGTCGATGTCACCCGTCCGGCGGATCGCGTCGACCACCGGGTTGAGGCTGTCGCCGACGACTCCGTACATCCGTCGGACGCCCGCGCGTACGAGGATGTCGACGAACTGCTCCGCGACGTTCTGCTTGGCCATGGGAGGCGCCCTCTCCGGTGTCCGGTCCGTTCCCGTCCGGTTCTCCGATGCGTGTGCCTCCCATCCAGCCACGCGTGCGCCGGTTACGCCTCCCAGACTGCGGCGGCCGTGCGGTCGTCCGCGTACCCCTTGAGGCGGAGCTGGATGTCCGCGAGGAAGGCCGCGAGGCCCGGCGGCTCCTGCCCCGACCAGCGGGCGGCGAGCTCGGCCGACAGGGCGGCCTCCTCCTCCATCGGCTCGGCCAGGCCGCCCGAGCACAGCAGCAGCGTGTCCCCCGGGCGGGCCACCGACGCGCGGAAGCGGAAGTCGGCGTCCCGTTCCTCGGACGCCGTCGCCGCGGGCGCGTCGGGCTCCAGGTCCTGCCAGCGGCCTCCCCGGAGCCGGAACAGCCCGCCCGCACCCGAGCCGAAGCAGACCCGGGTGCGGCACTGCGGGTCCACCGGGAGCAGCAGGCCGCGCAGCCCGGCGGTGTACGCCTCCTCGGCGAGGCCCAGCGCGGCGGCGTGCGCCCGCAGCCGCCCGTAGCCCCGGTCGGTGAGCCGCTGGAGTCCCGAGCGCAGGGCTTCGCGGTGCCCGCCACGGATGTCGTCGGCCAGCCGCTCCTGGCTGCGTCCGACGGCCGCGGCGACGGTCCGGCACAGTTCGGCGGCCGCTTCGGCGGCCCCGGGGGCGGCCCGGTCGCCGCCCGCGAGGACCACGAGGACCAGGGCGTCGTCGCCGGTGCCGAAGCGGGCGGTGAGGAGGTGGTCCCGGCGCGGCTCGCCGCGGTAGCGCGCGGAGTCCCCGCGCAGGGAGGCGGCGCGCAGGGTGTACGTGCCGTAGCGGGCCCCGTCCAGGACGGTGTCGGGGGTCAGCCCGGCGAGGGCCGACGGGTCGGCGGCGGGCAGCGCGCCCGGTTCGGCGGCGTAGGTCGGGGCCCGGTCACCGAGGTGGCGCACCTCCGGCCGGGCGGTGGAGGCCGGTTCCGGCGGCCCGGGCTCCCGTACGGAATCCGGTACGGGTACGGGAGGCACCTCCACTCCCCCGAGCGCGTAGCCGGTGGCGCCGCCCGCCCGGGGGTCCCGGCGCGGGTACGGCGCCCCGGGCGCGGCCGGCGGCACGGCCCCCGGGGGAGCGGGCCAGCAGTTCCCGTACGACGGCGCCGGTCCGGCCGCCCGCGAAGCCCCCCGGGACCTCTCCTGCCGCAGCGGCCTGAGGCAGCTCGCGGTCGACCCGCCCGGGGCGGGTCCCGGGCCCTACGGCCGCAGCATGCGGCGCAGCGCCCGGCCGAAGACCGCCCGGCCCGCCGCGTCGACCACCGGGTCCACGAGGCGCGGGAGGCCGCGCAGGCGCAGGTGCTCGCGCCACCGCACCTCCGTGCCGCCCCCGGGCTGCGGACGGACCTCGATCTCGGCCCAGCCCGTCACCACCCGGCCGCGCTTCTCCAGCCGCACCAGCCCCGCCGCGTCCGGGCCGGGCGGGCGCCAGAGCGTCACTTCCATCGGGTCGTCGAAGGTGATCCCACCCACTCCCGTGCGCGCCGTGAAGACCGTCCCGACGCGCGTCGGGGGAGCCGTCGCGACGACCGTACGGGTGAGGGGGACCTGCTCCCCGTGGCGCTCCCAGTCCGTGAGCCGGTGCCAGACCTCGGCCGGCGGGAGGGGTGTGCGGTGAATGATCCGGATGCCGGGCATGAGCGCATCGTAATCGGGCATACACACCGTGAACTGGGCGGCGTATATGGGTTCCGCCCGGGGGTGGCGATCAGCAATACTCACCGCCACCGTGGATCGCGGATTCGACCGGGTGACCACCGGCCCTCCCGCCCCACTCTGCGAGGAGGTGCGCCATGTGCTCCCACCAGCCCCCCTGCCCTGCCGTAGACAGCGCCGACCACGAGACAGCCCGCGTGGTGGCCTTCCATCCCGAACAGGGCTGGAGCCTGCTGTGCAACGGTGCCGTCGTCTTCGACGACACCGGTGAACTGCTCCCCGACGGCCGAACGGTGGCACCCCGCCGGCCGGCCCTGGTCTGAGCCGAGGAGGCAGCATGCGCCAGCAGCTGATCCGCAAGCCCGTTCCGAAGCCCGCCCCCCGAGACCTGGACCTGCGCACACCGTCGGGCAGACCCCTCCCGTACTGACGGGAGCCCCGACGCGGTCCACCGCCGCCGCACACCGCCCGCCGGCTGGTGCTCAGCCGGTGGGTGCCGCCGTGCCGCCCAGGAACGCCGTCTCGTACGCCGCGTCGCCGATCGCCGCGCGGGCCTGCCGCTCGCCCCGGTCCCGCAGGGCCGTCAGCGAGGGCGAGCCGCCCATCTGCGGCCGGCCGACCGTACGCCACCAGGCGTGCCCGGTGCCCAGCAGGCGCGCCGCCAGTTCCCCGTCGCCCAGCGCGGCGACCGCCGCCGCCAGCACGTCCAGGCCGAGCGCTATGCCGAACCGGTCGCCGAGCAGCCGTTTGCCGGACAGCATGGCCCGTACGTGCCGGGCCGCCTCCCCGTGGTCGCCCAGGCCCAGCGCGGCCACCGCCAGGATGTAGTCCGCGTACGCCCGCAGCCAGCGCTCGCCCAGCTCCGTGCAAACCTCCCGCAGGGAGCGCGCCTCGGCCGTGGCCTCCTCGTACCGTTCCAGGTCGCACAGCGCGTAGCCGGTGGCCAGTTTGCACAGCAGCCAGCCGGGGGCGCTGGTGCGCCCGCCGTGGCCGGCCCGTGCCCGCGGGCCGGCCAGCGCGAGGGCCCGCACGGGATCGCCGGGCATCAGGACCGCCACCGCCGACAGGTACGCGGCGCGCAGCTCCCGTTCGGGGTCCGCCAGCCGGGCCGCCGCCCTGGTGCACTGGGCGCCGATCTCGCGGGCCGCGTCCATGTCGCCCTGGAGCATCGCCGTGAGCCCGAGCGCCCATTGGGCCTGGTTGTACGCGGCGCCCGCGGGCGGTGCGGCCCGCAGGGCGCGTTCCAGGAAGCTCCGGCCCTCGTGGACGTGGCCGCACGCGAACCAGTAGAACCACAGCGCGCCGGCCATCTCGAGCGCGGCCGTCGGGTCCGACCCCAGCAGGTGTTCCAGCGCCGTGCGCAGCTGCGCGCGCTCGGCGGTCGTCCTGCGGTACCAGTCCACCTGGCCGGGGCCCAGCCAGCCCCGGTCGGCGGCCCGGGCGAGGGCGGCGTACCAGTGGGCGTGCCGGTCGGCGACGAGCCGGTCCTCGCCGAGTTCGGCCAGCCAGCCGTGTCCGTACTCGCGGATCGTGTCGAGCATCCGGTAGCGGGTCCCGGCGCCCCGCTCCTCGGTGCGGCGGACCACCGACTTGGCGACCAGGCCGGCCAGTACCCGCTCCACCCCGGCGGCGGGGAGCGGCCCGCCCGCGCAGACGGCGCGGGCCGCGGCGGCGTCGAAGTCTCCGCTGAAGACGGAGAGCCGGGCCCAGAGCAGCCGTTCCACCGGCTCGCACAGCTCGTGGCTCCAGCCGATCGCGGTGCGCATGGTCTGGTGCCGGGTCGGGCGGGCGGTGCGGGTGTCCGCGAGCACCTCGAACCGCGCCCCGAGCCGGTCGGCCATCTGCTCCAGGCTCCACCGCCGCATCCGGGCGCCGGCGAGTTCCAGGGCGAGCGGGATTCCGTCCAGGCGCCGGCACACCTCGGCGGCGATCCCGGCCCGGTCCGGGTCGGCGAAGGCGGCGGCCGCCCGCGGGGTGGCGGTGAGGGCGCGGGCGCGGAAGAGGGCGAGGGCGTCGCTGTCGGGGCCCTCGCAGGGCAGCGGGCGGACGTCGACGACCCGCTCGCCGGGGGAGCCGAGCGGCTCCCTGGAGGTGACCAGGACCGTCAACCCGGGTGCGGACTGGAGGAGTTCGCCCACGAGGTGGCGGCAGTCGGCCACCAGGTGCTCGCAGGTGTCCAGGACGAGGAGCAGGGTCTTGTCCGCCATCCAGGCGCACAGCTCCTCGTCGAGGGCGGCCGCGGAGTGGTCGGCGAGGCCGACGGCGTGGGCCACGGTCGCGGTGAGCAGGCGCGGGTCGCGCAGCGGTGACAGCTCGGCCCACCAGACGCCGTCGGGGCGCTCCCGGCGGGCGCGGGCGGCGGCCCGCAGGGCGAGGCGGGACTTGCCGACGCCGCCCACCCCCGTCAGCGTGACCAGCCGCCGCTCGCGCAACAGTCCTTCCAGCAGGCCGAGTTCTCGCTCCCGGCCGACGAAGCTCGCCGATTCCGGCGGCAGGTTTCCCGGCACGGTGCCAGATTCTGGCGCAGAGCCGTCGGCATCCGCGTCTGCCTGATTGTTGTTGACCGAGTACTCTCCGAACACGGGAGTATTCTGCGTGATCTTCTTGTCCGCGCGTGCGGTTCAGGCTGAAACGCTGTCATGTCTCATGCGGTGAGGGTTACTTCGCGCTCTGCGGAGAAGGCGCCCCAGTTGCCGTCGGGAAGCCTGGCGCGGAGCTTGACCCGCCACACGGTGCCGGGGGGCTCGGTCACGGTGAGCCGGTGCTCCACCCGGCCCGCGGGCACCGCGCCCGCGCCGAACTGCACCGTGGTCGTGAGCCGTCCGTTGACGTGGAGTTCGTAGTCGCTGGTCTCGCGGCCCGTGTCCGGCGCGGTCCAGGAGAGGGTGACCGTGCCGGGGGAGGCGGTCGCGGTGAACCCGGAGGGTGCCGTGCCCGGCCCGCCGCCCGCCGCGGGCGGGGTGGTGACGTCCACGGCCGGGCCGTCGGGGGAGGAGTTGTCGGCTCCGTCCCGGGCCCTGACGGTGAAGGTGTAGACGGTGTCCGGCTGGAGGCCGCTCAGGACGGTCGAGGTCTCGCCCGGGCCGGCGGTGTGGATGCGGACGCCGCCCTGGTAGACGTCGTACGCCGTCACGCCCGTGTCGTCGCCCGCGGCGGTCCAGGTCATCCGCGCGGACCGGGGTCCGGTCGCCCCGCCCCCGGTGGCGGCCGGAGCGGTGGGGGCCACGCGGTCCTCGGCCTTCGCGGCCGGGGTGGTCGCCCCGACGGCGGGACCTGCTCCGGAGACGTTCCCGGCGGCGTCCCGGGCCCGGACGGTGAAGGCGTACGCGGTCTGCGGAGCGAGGCCGGTGACGTCCGTCATGGTCTTCTCCGCGGGGAGTTCCCGGACCAGACGGCCCGCCTGGAAGACCTGGTAGCCGGTCACCCCGTCCCGTTGCGCCGCGGCGTCCCACATGACGTGCACGGTGGTGGCGCTGCCCGCCTGGGCGGTCAGCCCGGCGGGGGCGGGCGGGGCCTGGGTATCGGACGCGGTGCACGCCGCCAGGCCGGTCAGGGCCAGGCAGAGGGCCAGCGTGGGGGCGCTGCGTCGCACGGGGGTGCCTTCCTCGGCTTGCTCGGCTTCTCTCGCCGGCGCTCCTCGGCGTTGTCCGGCGTTTCCTGGCTCTCGTTGAGCGCTTTAAAGGTCTAGACATATATGGCACGAGGGCCTCGGGGTGGGCAAGCCCCCTGCGGCCCCGGGGTGGGCGGGGTCCGTCGTTGTGACCGGGTTCGCCTTCTTCTGATCTCGTCTGGCATTATTGCGATCTCTTTGCAATAGCAGATGATCATGAACAGGGATGTGTACAGCATGACGGCCCGGACAGTACGGGGAGTGGCACGCGCGACGCTGGCCGCCGCACTCATCACGGGCGTGGCGGCCTGCTCCAGCCCCGGCGGAGGTGCCGGCGGCGGGTCCGCGGACTCCGCCGTCGTCGGCATCGCGACCGAACCGGAGAGCCTGAGCCCGCTGCTCGGCTACGGCAAGGACGGCAACTCCAAGATCTTCGACGGGCTGCTCGCCCACGACGCGGACCTGAAGCTGAAGCCCGCGCTGGCCGAGGCCCTCCCCGAGGTCGGCGCGGACGGGCTCACCTACACGTACAAGCTGCGCCAGGGCGTGAAGTTCAGCGACGGGCAGCCCTTCTCCGCCGCGGACGTCGTCTTCACCTACCGCACGATCCTCGACGCGAAGACGAACAACGCCTCCAAGACCGAACTCGACGCCGTCGCGGGCGTCGAGGCACGCGGCGCGGACACGGTCGTCTTCACCCTGAAGTACCCCTACGCGCCGTTCGCCGAGCGGACCGTGCTGCCGATCGCCCCCGAGCACGTCGCGGGCCGGCAGGACGTCAACAGCGGCGAGTTCACCACCCGGCCCGTCGGTACCGGCCCCTACCTGCTCACCGGCTGGTCCAAGGGCGAGAAGCTCAGCTTCAAGGCGAACCCCGGCTACTGGGGCGGCGAGCCCGCGGTGAAGAAGTTCACCATGGCCGTCATCAAGGACGACGACGTCCGCGCGACCCGGCTGCGCTCCGGCGAGCTGGACGCGGCGGTCCTGCCGCCGAACCTCGCCGAGGGGTTCGCCGCCGACACCGCGCGCACGACGCTCGCCGCCAAGACCTTCGACTACCGCACCGTGACCCTCCCGACGCACCACCCGGTCACCGGCGACCTCGCGGTCCGCCAGGCGCTGGACGTGGCCGTCGACCGCACCACCATGGTCGACAAGCTCCTGGAGGGCGCGGGCAAGCCCGCCTTCGGGCCGGTCCCCACCACAAGCCCGTGGTTCACCGCGGGCACCGAGCGCGCCCACGACCTCGCCAAGGCGCAGCGGATCCTCGACGAGGCAGGCTGGAAGCCGGGCGCGGACGGAGTCCGCGTCAAGGACGGGGTCCGCGCCTCCTTCCCGCTCTGGTACACCTCCGGCGACAAGATCCGCCAGGACCACGCGCTCGCCTTCGCCTCCGACGCCAAGAAGGCCGGCGTCGAGGTCAAGACCGAGGCGGGGACCTGGGAGGTCATCGAGCCCCGGATGAAGACCGACGCCGTCCTCGCCGGCGGCGGCTCCCCGGCCGACCCCGACTTCGACCAGTACCTGCTGCTGACCTCCTCCCTCGCGGGCGACGGCTTCAACAACATGGCCTGGTACGACAACCCGGCCGTCGACCGGGCGCTGACCGACGGCCGCCGCAGCGGCGACCCGGCCGCGCGCAAGGCCGCGTACGACACCGTGCAGCGCGAGCTCGTGAAGAACCCGGGCTATGTCTTCCTCACCCACATCGACCACCTGTACGTCGTCAACGACAAGTGGGACGGTCTCACCACGCAGATCGAGCCGCACGACCACGGCCTCGGCACCGGCCCCTGGTGGAACGTCGAGACCTGGAAGCCGAAGCAGAAGTGAGCCGGGCGACGTGACCTTCCCCGCCGGCCGCCTCCCCTGGGCGCCGATGGCGCGCATGGCGGGGCGGCGAACGCTCTTCGCCGCGCCCGTCCTGCTCGTCGTCACCTTCGGGGTCTTCGCCATCGCCGCGTCGTCCCCCTTCGACCCCGTCAAGGCGTACGCCGGCACGGCGGGACTCACCGCCTCGCAGGCCGACCTCGACCAGCTGCGCGCCAACCTGGGCGCGGACCAGCCGCTCGTCGCGCGCTGGTGGGAGTGGATCACCTCGGCCCTCACCGGCGACCTCGGCACCTCCGCCGTCATGCGCCAGCCCGTCGCCGACGTCATCGGGGAACGGCTGGGCTGGTCCGCGCTGCTCGCCGCGAGCGCCTTCGCGGTGGCCGTGCTGCTCGGTATCGCGCTCGGCGTGCCGGCCGCGCGCCGCCAGGGCGGGCTCCTGGACCGGGCCGTCAGCTCGCTGGCCTACACCCTGGAGGCGGCCCCCGCGTTCTGGCTGGGGCTGCTGGCCATCTGGTTCTTCTCGGTGCACCTGGGAGTGCTGCCCTCGGGCGGCCTCACGGACGCGGGCAGCGACGTGGTCACCCCCGGCCAGGTCACCTCGCACCTGGTGCTGCCCGCGCTGGTGCTGGGGCTCTCCCAACTGCCCTGGTTCTTCCTGTACGTCCGCCAGGGAGTGGCCGACGCCCTGGCGGAGGACCCCGTACGCGGCGCCCGCGCGCGCGGCCTGGCCGAGCGGGGCGTCCTGGTCGGGCACGCCCTGCGCTCCGGCATGCTGCCGATGCTGACGCTGGTCGGCTCCCGGGTGCCGGAACTGATCACGGGCGCGCTGCTGGTGGAGACCGTCTTCAGCTGGCCGGGCATCGCGGCGGCGACCGTACAGGCCGCGACCTCGGTCGACTTCCCGCTGCTGGCGGCGCTGACGGTGCTGGCCACGGCGGCGGTGCTCGCCGGGAACCTGCTGTCCGACCTGCTGTACGGGCTGGCCGACCCGAGGGTGGGCTTCGATGGCTGAGCCGGTGACCCCCGTGACGAAGACGACGACGGCCAGCACGGAGACGGAGAGGCAGACGCGGGCCGGGAGGGTGCGGACGGCGGAGAGCGGGCCGGTGTGGAAGTCCGCCGGGACCGTGCGGAGTTCGACGCGGACGCTGCGGATGCGGGTCTCGGCGGCGATCGTGCTGCTGATCGCGCTGGCGGTCCTGCTGGTGCCACCGCTGGCGCAGCTGGACCAGCAGGCGGTCGACCTGTCGGCGAAGCTGCTGCCGCCCTCGTGGGCGCACCCCTTCGGGACCGACGACGTCGGGCGCGACCTGCTGCTCCGCTGCGTCTACGGGCTGCGGGTCTCCCTGCTGGTGGGCCTGGTGGCGGCGCTCGTCGCCTCCGTCCTCGGCACGGCGGTGGGCGCGGCCGCGGGGGCACTGGGCGGGTGGACCGACCGGCTGGTGATGCGGGCCGTGGACACCCTGTCCTCGATCCCGCACCTGTTGCTGGGCATCTTCATCGTCGCCATGTTCCGGCCGGGCGTCTGGCCGGTGGTCGTCTCCGTGGCCGTCACCCACTGGCTGTCGACGGCCCGCATCGTCCGCGCCGAGGTCCTGTCCCTGCGCGGCCGCCCGTACGTGGACGCCGCGATCTCCGGCGGTGCCTCGCGGTGGCGGGTCGCCGTCCGCCACCTGGTGCCCGGAGTGCTTCCGCAAGCGGGCCTGGCCGCCGTGCTGATGGTCCCGCACGCCATGTGGCACGAGTCCGCCCTGTCGTTCCTCGGCCTCGGCCTGCCGGCGCACCAGGCCAGCCTGGGCAACCTCGTACAGAGCGCCCGCGGCTCGCTGCTCGCCGGAGACTGGTGGCCCACCCTCTTCCCGGGGCTCCTGCTGATCATCCCGACCCTCGCCATCGCCGGACTCGCGGGTGCCTGGCGCGACCGCCAGAACCCCCGCCGCCGCTCGGAGCTGAGCCTGTGACCCGCCACCACCCCGCCGACGCCGGGGTCCGCGCCGGCTGGCCCGTGCTCGCCGTCGACGGGCTCTCCGTACGCTTCCGCATGCGCGCGGGCCGCCACGTCGAGGCCGTCACCGGCGCCTCCTTCCGCCTCGCCCCCGGCGAGTGCCTCGCCCTCGTCGGCGAGAGCGGCTGCGGCAAGTCCGTCCTCGCCTCCGCCCTCCTCGGCCTGCTCCCCGGCAACGCCGAGACCGCCGGCTCGGCCCGGCTCGCCGACGGGCTCGACCTGCTCGCCGCCGACGAGCGCACCCTCGCCCGGACCGTACGCGGCCGCCGCGTCGGTTTGGTCCCGCAGAGCCCGGCCGCGCACCTCACCCCGGTCCGCACGATCCGGGCCCACCTGGAGGAGACCGTCCGCGAACTGGTCCGGCCCGCGGTGCCCGCGCCCCGCGGGCGGCTGCGCGGGGACGCGCTGCGCGCCGCCGCGGAGGCCGCCGCCGAGCGGGCCGCCTTTCCCGCCGACCACCTCGACCGCTACCCCCACGAACTCTCCGGCGGCCTCGCCCAGCGTGCCGCCACCGCGCTCGCGCTCGTCGGCGACGCCCCGCTCCTCCTCGCGGACGAGCCGACCACCGGACTCGACCGGGAGCTCGTCCACCGCACCGTCGATGAGCTGCGCACCCACACCCGCGACGCCGGCCGGGCCCTGCTGATGATCACCCACGACCTCGCCGCCGCCGAGCGGATCGCCGACACCGTCGCCGTCATGTACGCCGGCCGGATCGTCGAACTGGCCTCCGCCGCCGCCTTCTTCGGCACGCCCGGGCCCCGCCACCCCTACGCCGCAGGGCTGCTCGACGCCCTGCCCGAGCGGGCCTTCACCCCCATCCCCGGGGCCCCGCCCGAACTCGGCGCGCTCCCGCCCGGCTGCGCCTTCGCCGCCCGCTGCGCCCGCGCCGACGGAGCCTGCCGCGCCGAGCGGCCCGCGCTCACCGAAGGGGTGGCCTGCCACCATGCTTGAGCTCACCGGCATCACCGCCGGTTACGACCGCCGCGCCCCCGTCGTCCGCGGCGCGCACCTCGCCCTGCGCCCCGGGGAGTCCCTGGGGCTCCTCGGCCCCAGCGGCTGCGGCAAATCCACCCTCGCCCGCGTCGCCGCCCTGCTGCACCGCCCCGACCGCGGGACCGTGTCCCTGGACGGCCGTACCGTCACCGGCTACCGGCACCGGGCCCCGCGCGACCTGCGGACCTCCGTCGGCGTCGTCTTCCAGCAGCCCCGGCTCGCCGCCGACCCGCGGCTGCGGCTGCGCGACCTCGTCGCGGAGCCCCTCCGCGCCACGGGACGCCGTACGGAAGCGGCCGCGTCCGTCGCCGAGCTGACGGAGCGTGTCGGACTCGGCCGCGAGCTGCTCACCCGCCGTGCCCACGAGGTCAGCGACGGCCAGCTGCAACGGGCCTGCCTGGCCCGCGCGCTGATCCTGCGACCGCGCTGGCTGGTCTGCGACGAGATGACCGCGATGCTGGACGCCTCCACCACGGCGGCCCTGGTCGGGGTGGTCGAGGAGTACCGCGCCGACACCGGGGCCGGCCTGCTCGCCGTCGGCCACGACCCGGTGCTGCTGGCGCGCTGGTGCGACCGTACGGCCCACTGGGACGAGATCGCCGACGGGGTCGGCAAGGACTGAACGCCCGTCACGGAACGTCGGCCTCCGTACGGCGACTCGCGGGCGGCCGCACGGCCGTGACGATCCGCGACGGCCTCGCGGCCGCCGCCCAGGCGGTGTCCGGCCCCGTCCTCCGGCCCGCCCTCCTTGATCGACTGTTGCGCCTTCGTGAATCATCCGCCTCTTCCATGGACTCCTCGGGCACCGCGATCTAGCGTCTGGCGGCGGCGCGACGTCAGACACGATGTCAACAGAACTGAAGAGAGAGAGGGAGTCCGGATGCTCCGAAGAGCGCTGAACTGCGCTGTGGTCCCGGTCGTCGTCGCCTTCACGGCGATGTACGGCATCACGCCGGCCCAGGCCGAGGAGATACCCAAGGCCCCCGGCCACCGCCTGGTCAGCCACTACGAAGGCAGCCCCGCGGCCGCCGCACCGCTGCCCGGCGAGGCGCCGCCGCAGCACCCCTTCCTCGCGCCCAACGGCCGCAGCGGCATGCACTCCGACGCCGCCGGCAGCGCGACCTCGCCCTGGTCCGGTCCGCTCGGCAAGAACCCGCAGGTGACGAGCGAGAAGATCGCCGCCCTCGGCGGCGAATGCGCCACCGCCACTTTCGACTCGGGCGGCCGCCTGGTCACCGTCTGCGGCACGTTCACCGGCTTCAAGGTCAAGCTGCTGGAGCCCCGCACGCTCGCCACGCTCGCGGAGTACCAGCTTCCGCAGCGTTCCTCCACGGTCGAGGCGATCACCTCGCTCGACTTCGCGAAGATCTTCAAGGACACCTCGGGCGGTGCCTACTTCTACCTGGACAACCAGGACCGGGCCGTGCTGGCCGACTCCCGCCAGCACGTCCTGCGCCTCTCCCACGGGCAGAGCCCGGACGGCAGCTGGAAGTTCACCGTCGACGACGACTGGGACCTCACCGGCCACGTCCCGCACGACTGCGTGACCTGGACCAACCTGTGGCCCAGCGGCACCTGCGACCCCGTCACCTCCGTGATGCCCGACTGGAGCGGCCGCATCTGGTGGGTCACCCGCCAGGGACGCGTCGGCACCGTGGACCCGGCGACCTCGCAGATCCGCTCCGTACGGCTGCCGGGCGAGGAGATCCAGAACTCCTTCTCGGTGGCCCAGGACGGCGTCTCCATCGTCACCGACCACGCCCTGTACAGCTTCCGGGCGGCCGCGGACGGCACGCCCGAGGCGCAGTGGCGCCAGACCTACGACCGCGGCACCAAGGCCAAGCCCGGTTCCGTCAACCAGGGTTCGGGAACCACACCGGACCTCTTCGGCAACGGCTACGTCGCCATCACCGACAACGCCGACGACCGGATGAACGTCCTCGTCTACCGCCGGGGCGCGGACGTCCCCGCCGGCCAGCGGCTCGTCTGCACGGTGCCCGTCTTCGGCTCGGGCGCCTCGACCACGGACAACTCCCTGATCACCTGGGGCAACAGCATCGTCGTCGAGAACAACTACGGCTATGAGAACCCCACCACCCTGCTCCTCGGCAAGTCCGTCGTGGGCGGCGTCAGCCGCATCGACGTCCGGGCCGACGGCAGCGGCTGCGACACGGTGTGGCAGAGCGCGATCCGCTCCCCCTCCGTCGTCCCCAAGCTCTCCACCGCGAACGGGCTGCTCTACTTCTACGAGAAGGAACCCAACTTCTGGGGCATCGACGCCTGGTACCTCACCGCGGTGGACTTCCGCACCGGTGATCGCCGCTGGCGCCAGCTGACCGGGACCGGCGCGCTGTACGACAACAACTGGGCCCCGATCACCCTGGGCCCGGACGGCACGGCCTACGTCGGCGTCTTCAACGGCATCGTCGCGGTGCGCGACGGCGGCTGAGCCCGCCGCGGGGGAGGGGCGGCACGCCACCCGTGCCGCCCCTCCCGTACGCCCGACCCGCCCGCGGGAGCCCGTACCGGGGCCCGGTCGTCACCGGTCGGAGTGATCCCACAGCGGGTGCTCGCGGGCGGCCCATCCGCGCTCCACGGAGCCGGTGCGCATGCCGCGCCGGGCCTCCGGGTCGGCCAGGGCCTTGCCGATGTGACCGGCGAGGACCACGGCCAGGGCGAGGGCCAGCCAGTCGTGGACGAAGGTGGCGCCGGTCCGCCAGACGAGCGGGGCGAGGCCGGTGAACCACATCAGCAGCCCCGTGCCGAGCATCACGAGCACGGCCCCGGCCAGCCAGCCCGCGTACACCTTCTGCCCGGCGTTGAACTTGCCGGCGGGCCGGGGTCCGCGCTCGCGGCGCAGCGCCGAACGCAGCCACCGCCGGTCGTGCGGCCCGAACCGGTTCAGCCGGCGCAGGTCGGCGCGGAAGGCGCGGGAGACCAGCCCGAGCAGGAAGGGGAGCGGGATCAGCAGCCCGGACCACTCGTGGACGAGGACCACCAGACGGCGCCGTCCCACCAGCTCCGCCAGCGGCGGCAGGTACAGGCAGGCGGCCGAGGCGACGCACAGCAGGGCCAGCCACGCCGTCGTCCGGTGGACCCAGCGCTGGCCCGCGGTGAACCGGCGCACGCGCGCCGGGCGTTCAGGCGGTGGGGGCATCGTCGCGTCCGTTCGAGCGGCCGACCCAGGCGTCGACGTCGTAGCCGAGACGTTCCCAGTAGCCCGGTTCGACCCGGTCGGTCAGGGTGATGCCGGAGAGCCACTTCGCCGACTTGTAGAAGTACATCGGGGCGACGTAGAGCCGCACCGGACCGCCGTGGCTGTGGCTCAGCGGCCGGTCCTGCATCCGCAGCGCCACCAGGACGTCGTCCCGCCGCGCCTGCGCGAGCGTGAGGCTCTCGGTGTACGTGCCGTCGAAGCAGTCGAAGCGCACGGCCCGGGCCTCGGGGCGCACCCCGGCGGCGTCGAGCAGCCGGGACAGCGGAACGCCTTCGAAGGGGGTGGAGGGAACCCGCCAGCCGGTCACGCACTGGACGTCGCGGACCAGCCGGGTCTGCGGGAGCCCCCGCAGGGCGTCCAGCGAGTACGTCGCCGGGCGCTCGACCAGGCCGCCCACGGTGAGCCGGTAGTCCTGCGGGCCGCGCTCGGGGACGGAGGAGGCGACCGAGTAGTAGCGGAACCCGCCGCCGTTCGGCAGCAGCCCGGTGAGCCCGGTGGGGTCCCGGCCGGCGACGGCTTCGACGCCGCGCTGCAGGAGGGGGGCGGCGACCAGCCCGGCGGCCCCGAGGCCGAGCATGCCCAGGACGAGGCGGCGCCCGACCGGCGTGCCCCGGCCGTCGGGATCCCCGGGGTCCGTGCGTTCTTCTGTGCTCACCCGTCGATTCGACCACCACCGCACGCCCCGGCGCCAGGGGCCGCGGCGGTCCGTCAGACTTCCGTCACACCTGCCCCGCCGGCGGGGCGCGCCCCGCTCAGCGGCGCGCCCACTCCTCGGCCAGCAGCTGGTAGGACCGGACCCGGTCCGCGTGGTCGTGCGTGATCGTCGTGATCAGCAGCTCGTCGGCCCCCGTGGCCTCCTGGAGGCGCTCCAGGTGGTCCGCGACCGTCCGCGCCGAACCCGTGAACTGCGTGTCCACCCGGTCGGCGACCAGGTCCCGGTCCGCGTCCGTCCAGGGCAGCAGGCGGGCCTCGTCCGGCGAGGGGAAGGGGATGGCGCCCTCGGCGGTCCGGATGCTGCGCACCCAGGGCGCGTACCCGGCGGCCAGCTCGCGCGCCGTCTCGTCGTCCTCGGCCACCACCACGTCGGCGGACACCGTCAGGTACGGCCGGTCCAGCTCGGCGGACGGCTTGAACGCCGCCCGGTAGCCCTCGGCCGCCTCCAGCACCGAAGCGGGGCTGACGTGGTAGTTCGCCGCGAACCGCAGTCCGTTGCGGCCGGCGGCCTCCGCGCTCGTCCCGCCGCTGCTGCCCAGGATCCACACCTGTACGTCGGCCCCCTCACCGGGGACGGCGTGCGCCTCCACCCCCTCCGGGGAGCGGTACTCGCCCCGGAGCAGCGCCAGCACGTCGTCGACCTGCTCGCCGTACTCCTGGGGCCGCGCCCCCGGCAGGCTGAGCAGCTTCTGCTGGAGCGCCACCCGGGGGTGCCCCAGCAGGTGCGCGAAGGAGAACCGGGCCGGGACGCGCAGTCCGTTCGGCGTGTACCCGTCCACCACGGGGGTGCCGGGCGTCGCGGACTCGGCCGGGGCGGCCGGCGGACGGCCCGCGGAGCGGCCCAGGCCCAGGTCCAGGCGCCCCGGGTGCAGGGCGTCGATCAGGCCGAACTCCTCGACCGTCGACAGCGCGGTGCGGTGCCCGAGCTGGACGGCCCCCGAGCCGATCCTGATCGTCGTGGTGGCGGAGGCGGTCAGCGCGAGGACGACCGCCGGCGAGGTCCCGGCGACCCCCGGGTTGAGGTGGTGCTCGGCGAACCAGTAGCGGGCGTAGCCGAACTCCTCCGTCCGCCGGGCGAGGTCGATGCTGTGGTGCAGGGCCTCGGCCGCGGTGGAACCGGAAGAGATCGGGACGAGGTCGAGGACGCCGAGGGGGATGCCGGACATGGCCGGGCTCCTTACAGGTCGGGGGAGGAGGGGAAGACGGGGTCGGGGACCGCGGCGCGCAGCACCGGCGCGACGTCCGACTGGAAGAGTTCGAGGGACGCGCGGTGCTCGGCCCCGGTGAGGCCGCCCGGTTCGGCCTGCAGGTGCAGGGCCGTGTGGCCGAACTCCTCGTGGTAGCGGAGTACCTTCTCGACCACCTGCTGCGGACTGCCGATCAGGGCCGAGCTCCGCTCGACGAAGTCCTCCAGCGTCGGGAAGACCGGCTCGGCGCCCAGCAGCTTGTGGAAGCCGAGGTACCGCTCGAACGCCGGCCGGTACGCGGCGACCGCCGCCTGCGAGGTGGGCGCCGTGTGGAAGCCGGCCGTGCCCGCGCCCACCACCGCGTGCGCCGGGTCGTGCCCGTAGTGCTCCCAGCGCTCCCGGTAGTACCGGATCAGTTCCGCGTACGGGCCGATCGGATGCGTGACGTTCGCCGAGAACAGCGGGTCCCCGAAGCGCGCCGCGAGATCGACGGACTCCCGGCTCGTCGCACTGCCGTGCCAGATCCGCAGGTCCCGCTGGTACGGCCGGGGCAGCACCTCGGCGCGGGTCAGCGCGGGCCGGAACCGCGGCCGGGCGGTCACCTCGTCCTCGCGCCAGATCCGCCGGAACAGCTCGTAGCCCTCGGCGTTGCGCTCCCACTGGTCCTCGGGGCTCACGTCGAACAGCTCGCGCTGCGCCGTCCCGTTCCCCTTGCCGATCATCAGCTCGAGCCGGCCGTCGGAGAGGTGGTCGAGCGTCGCGTAGTCCTCGTACGCCCGCACCGGGTCCAGCAGGCTCAGCGTGGTCACCGCCGTGTACAGGCGGATGCGGCTGGTCAGCGCCGCGATGTGGCCGAGGACCACGGGCGGCGAGGACGACAGGAACGGCCGCTCGTGGCGCTCGCCGACCCCGAAGCCGTCGAAGCCGAGCTCCTCCGCGAGGAGGGCGGCCGCGACGACCTGGCGGAACCGCTCCCGGGGCGGGGCGGGAGCGCCCGTCACCGGGTCGGGGGAGTCCGCGATCAGGGTGATGGCCAGGAACTTCACGAGGCGGCGGCCTGCGGGGCCGCGGTCCGTCCGGCCCCGGGCTCCGCGGCCGGCACGGAGATCCCGAGGTGGTCGCGCAGGGTGGTGCCCTCGTACTCGGACCGGAAGACCCCGCGCTCCTGGAGCAGCGGTACGACGGTGTCGGCGAAGACGTCCAGACCGCCCGGGGTGATGTGCGGGACCAGGATGAACCCGTCGGCGGCGTCCGCCTGCACCAGCGAGTCGATCGACTCCGCGACGGTCGCGGCGCTGCCCACGAAGGTCTGCCGGGAGGTGGTCGCGATGACGAGCTCGCGGATCGAGAGGTTCTTGGCCTCGGCGAGCTCGCGCCACTCCCGGGCGGTGGCCAGGGGGTCGCGGAACTGGCGCACGCTCGCCCGTCCCAGGGCGATCGTGTTCTCCCCGACCTCCGGGTCGACGTCCGGGAGCGGGCCGTCCGGGTCGTAGCCCGACAGGTCCCGGTTCCAGACGTGCTCCAGGTACTTGATCGCGGTCTGCCCGCTGACCTGGAGCCGGCGCACCTCGTGGGCGGTCTCGTGGGCCTCGGCGTCGGTGTCACCGAGGACGAACGTGGCCGCGGGCAGGATCTTCAGCTGATCGGGCGTGCGTCCGTACGCGGCGAGGCGGCCCTTGACGTCGGCGTAGAACGCGCGTCCCTCGTCGAGGGTCGCGTACCGTCCGAAGATCGCGTCGGCGCGGGAGGCGGCGAACTCCCGGCCCTCGTCCGAGTCGCCCGCCTGGAAGACCACCGGCCGGCCCTGCGGGCCGCGCGGCACGTTGAACCGGCCCTCGATGTCGAAGTGCTGCCCCCGGTGGACGAAGGCCCCGGCCCGCGCGTTCCGCAGGAAGACGCCCGATCCGGCGTCGGCGGCGATCTCGGAGCCGTCCCAGGAGTCGAACAGCTCGATGGCGGTGTCCAGGAACTCCCGGGCCCGGGAGTAGCGCTCCTCGCGCGGCAGGAATCCGCCGCGCCGGAAGTTCTCACCGGTGAAGGCGTCCCAGGAGGTGACGACGTTCCAGGCGGCACGGCCGTCGGAGAGGTGGTCGAGGGAGGCGAACTGGCGGGCCACCTCATAGGGCTCGTTGAAGGTGGAGTTGATCGTGCCGGTCAGGCCGAGCCGCTCGGTGACACCGGCCAGGGCGGCGAGGACGGTGAACGTGTCCGGGCGGCCCACCACGTCCAGGTCGTATATCTCGCCGCCCTGCTCGCGCAGGCGCAGGCCCTCGGCGAGGAAGAGGAAGTCGAACTTGGCGCGTTCGGCGGTTCGGGCGAAGTGGATGAACGAGTCGAAGTCGATGTGGCTGCCGGCCGCCGGGTCACTCCACACGGTGGTGTTGTTGACGCCCGGGAAGTGGGCCGCGAGGTGGATCTGCTTGAGCGGCTTGGTGCTCATGGTTCGTCCTTCCGGGTGGTCCGGGTCAGGCGGCGGGGCTCGTGGCGGCGCGCGCGGCGTAACGGCTGGCCGGGCGCTCCAGCCCGAGGAGCCCGCGCAGGGTGTCCGCCTCGTACGAGCGGCGGAAGGCGCCGCGGCGCTGGAGTTCGGGCACCAGCCCCCGGGTGACGGCGGGCAGGTCGTGGGCGGTGGTTCCCGGCCGAAGCCGGAAGCCCGACAGGCCGGCTGACCGCCGTTCGAGGAGCAGGTCGGCCAGGTGGGCGGGGCTGCCGGTGAAGACCTCCGTGTCGTCCGCGAAAACCTCCCCGGCGAGGGCGTCGAGCCGCTCCTTGCGGGCCGCCGCCGCCGGCGCGTCCTCGTCCAGGAACACGGTGAGCTCGCCGAACAGACGCAGCGGCTCCGCGTCGGGCGCGGCGGCCCCGCGGGCCCGCAGGATCGCGGCGACGGCGGCGTGCGCCGCCTCGGCGTCCTGGGCGGCCACGAACCCGAGGTCGGTGGACCGCGCGATGAGCCGGTACCCGTCCTCGCCGTCCCCGAGCGCGCCGACGAGGGGCCGGCCCTGCGGCGGCCGCGGGGTGATCGAGGGGCCCCGGACACGGAAATGGCGTCCCTCGAAGTCGATGTAGTGCAGCTTGGCGCGGTCGACGAAGCGGCCCGTGGCCACGTCGCGGATCTCCGCGTCGTCCTCCCAGCTGTCCCACAGCCGCCGGACCGCCTCGACGTGATCGGCGGCCTCCTCGTACAGCTCGGCGGCGGAGAGCGGCGCGGGGCGGCGGCCGAAGTGCCGTTCCTCGTGGGGGAGTCCGGAGACCTGGACGCGCAGGCCGGCCCGGCCGCGGCTGACGTGGTCGAGGGTGGCGACGGCCTTGGAGATGTGGAAGGGCTCGGTGTGGGTCGTGGTCACGCTCGGGACCAGCCCGATGTGCCGGGTCAGCGGTGCCACGCGGGCGGCGGTGAGCACGGCGTCCAGCCGGCCGCGCACGAGGTCGGTGCGTTCGTCGGGGCCGTCGGGCGCGGTGGACTGGAGCGCGAGGCCGTCCTCGAAGGTGACGAAGTCGAGCAGTCCCGCCTCGGCCTCGGAGACGGCGTCGGCCCAGTACCGGGCGGTGAACAGCGCCCCGGGCCGGGCGCCGGGCTCGCGCCAGGCGGCGGGGTGCCGGCCGGCGCCGTCGAGCGCGACGGCGAGGTGCAGGTGAGTGGAGGATGACGGCGGAGTGGAGGATGACGGGGAAACGGACACGTCGGAATACGCCTTCCTGATCGGCGTGCGGAAGAAAGCCGGTGCGGGGTCGCGCATTCGTCCCGTCAGCTATTTCTCTCAAAAACGCTACGCCCGATGACTGGGCCATACAATGACCGGAATATTAAGAGAACTTGGCGGCAGTGTTGCCCGGGTCGGCCGGAGCCCGGAGTGCCATGAAGAACGGTCGCCGGCGCACGGTGAAGCCGATCGATTCGTACAGTCGCACCGCGCCCGTATTGCTCGCCGCCGTGTGCAGGAACGGCACGTCGCCGCGCTCCCGGATCCCTGCGGCGACGGCGCGGACCAGCCGCGTCGCCAGCCCCCGGCCGCGGACCTCGGGGTGCGTGCACACCGCGCTGATCTCGGTCCAGCCGGGCGGCCGCAGCCGCTCCCCGGCCATCGCCACCAGCCGGCCCCGGTGGCGGATGCCCAGGTACGTACCCAGCTCGACGGTGCGGGGCAGGAACGGTCCGGGTTGGGTGAGCTCGATCAGGCCGAGCATCTCGGGTACGTCGGACGGCCCGAGCCGGACCGCCTCCGGAGCCGGTTCGGCGCGCAGGGCGGTGTCGACCAGCTGGACGCCCTGGATCGTGCCGAGGGTCTCCCACCCCTCGGGCGGGGTCAGCACCCCGGCGAGCGTCACGGCCCCGCCCGCGCCCACCAGCTCGCGCAGCGCGGCCCAGGACCGCGGGGCGTCGGGGTCGGCGATGGCCGCGAACGGTGCGACGTCCGCCGGGTAGCGGGCGGCGTGCGCGGCGCGGCCGCCCGCCCGGCCGCCCGGATGCTCCGCGAAGGCCGCGTGCGGACCGGACAGGGAGGCCCAGGCCGGGTTGTCGAGGATGTGAGGGGCGAGCGGGGTGGGGGTGCCGGTGCTCATGGGACGCGGCTCTCCTTCCGGGTGCGGGCAGTGGGCCGGGGGACGGTCCGCGGGCTCAGGAGTTGGTCGTGGGAAGGCCGGGAGGGTTGACCTCCGAGGTGGCCACGGCCTCGTTGGACAGGTTCCAGGCGGTGAGCAGCTGCGCGTACTGCCCGTTCTTGATCAGGTGGTTGATCGTGTCCGCCACCGGCTTGGCGAGGCCGCTGTCCTTCTTGGCGGTCGCCGCGATCAGCCCCTGGAGGGACTCGCCGGCTCCGGAGAAGGAACCCGCGTTGCGCGTGGGGGCGTTGCCGCCGGCCGTCTGGGTGATGTGGTATGCGATGGACGGGTTCGGGCCGAAGCTGAGGTCGATCTTCTTCCCACTCAGGGCCAGATAGACGCTGTTGGCGTCGGGGAAGTACTTGACGGTGATGTCCTTGCCCTCGGCCTGAAGCTTCTTCTGCCACTCCAGGAGGATCTTCTCCTGGTTGGTGCCGGAGCTGACCGCGACGGTCTTGCCCGCGAGGTCGCGGTAGTCGCCGCCGAAGGTCCAGGTGTTCTCCTTCAGTGCCTCGAAGGCCAGGTTGTCCTGCCGGTAGGAGGCGAACTCGTACTTCTTCTTGCGTTCCTCGGTCACCGTCACGTTGGTGAAGGCCACGTCGACCTTTCCGCTGTCGATGCCGACGAAGAGGTTCTCCCAGGTGGAGTTCTTCACCACGGGCTTGAGCCCCAGCGACGCGGCGACCAGCCGGCCGAGGTCCGGCTCGGCCCCGGTGAAGGTCTTCTGGTCGGTGCCGACGTACGCCAGCGGCGGGAACCCGGCGGGCAGCGCGCCGACCCCGATGACGAGCTCGCCGCGCTCGCGGACCGCCTCGGGCAGCTGGGCGCGCAGGGACTCGACGACCGGGACGGTCAGCTCGGCCTGCTGGGCGGCCCCGTTGGAGACGGCGCCGACGGTGACCTTGCCGGTCGCGGAGCCGGTGGCCTCGGCGTCGCCGCCGCAGGCGGTGAGACCGGAGGCGAGGGCGACGGTGGCGGTCGCCGCACCGATGCCGCGGACGAGTCTGGCGCGCAGGGAGGACTGGTGTTGCATGGGGGTGTTTCCTTTTCGAGTGGGGGTGGAGCGGGGGAGGGACGGAGGGGGGAGGGCACAGGGGGAGGGTCACAGCACCTTGCTGAGGAACTCCCGGGTGCGCGGGTGTTCGGGGTGGTCCAGAACCCGGCCGGGCGGGCCCTGTTCGACGATGCGTCCCTCGTGGAGGAAGACGACCTCGTCGGCGACCTCGCGGGCGAAGCCGATCTCGTGGGTGACGATGACGAGGGTGGTGCCGCCGGTGGCCAGGTCCTTGATCACGGACAGCACCTCGCCGACCAGCTCGGGGTCGAGGGCGGAGGTGGGCTCGTCGAAGAGGATGACCCCGGGTCGCAGGGCGAGGGCCCGCGCGATGGCGACCCGCTGCTGCTGCCCGCCGGACAACTGGCGCGGGTAGGCGCCGGTCCGGTCGCCGAGCCCGACCCGCTCCAGCAGCTCGCGGGCCAGCGCCTGCGCTTCGGCGCGGGGCAGCCGGCCGGTGGCCACCGGGGCCGCGGCGACGTTGTCCAGCACGGTCAGGTGCGGGAAGAGGTTGAAGTTCTGGAAGACGAAGCCGATCCGGCCGCGCTGGGCGAGGATCGCCCGCCCGCCGAGCTCCTTGAGCCGGGAGCCGTGGCGCTGTACTCCGATCAGCTCGCCGCCCACGCTGACGTGCCCGGCGTCGGGCTTCTCCAGGTGGTTGAGCACCCGCAGCAGGGTGGACTTGCCGGAGCCGGAACGGCCCAGGATCACGGTGACCGTGCCCGGTGCGACGGTCAGGCTGACCCCGTCCAGGACGTGCTGGGCGCCGTACCACTTGTGCACGGCGTGCACCTCGATCGCGGCCGGCCGCACGTCGGCGGCGCCGGTGCCGGTGTCGGTGGTGCCCGGGGTGCCTTGGGTGGCTGTGGCGGTCATCGGGCCGTCTCCGTCCGCAAGCGGGTCCGTACGTCGCGCAGGCCCGCCCGGGCCCGCTGTACGGGGGTGGGCGGCAGCGTGCGCAGCGCGCCGCGGGCGTAGTACCGCTCGATGTAGAACTGCACGACGGAGACCAGGCTGGTCAGGATCACGTACCAGACGGTGGCCACCAGCAGCAGCGGGACCACGTCGCCGGGGTAGGTGCTGGCCAGGCTCTGCACCGAGCCGAACAGGTCGAGCAGGGAGACGTAGAAGACCAGCGAGGTGGCCTTGAGCAGGCCGATCAGCTGATTGACGTACGAGGGGACGATCGAGCGCAGCGCCTGGGGGAACACGATCCGGGCGAACTGGTACCGCTTGGGCAGGCCCAGTGCGGCGGCCGCCTCGTGCTGGCCCTGGTCGACGGAGAGCACGCCGGCCCGGACGATCTCGGCCGCGTACGCCGCCTCGCTCAGGCTCAGCCCGACCACGGCCACGACGATGTCGGTGGCGAGCCGGGACTCGTCGAAGGTGAGGAAGGCGGGCCCGAACGGCACCCCGATGCTCAGGGTCGGATACAGCGCGCTGAGGTTGTAGAGGAAGAGCAGGACGACGATCAGCGGAACGGAGCGGAAGAGCCAGATGTACGCCCAGCTCGCCGACCGCAGCACCGGGCTTCCGGAGAGCCGGCCGAGCGCGAGCAGGACTCCGCCGGCCAGACCGAGGACCGCGCTGTACGCGGCCACCTGGAGGGTGATGAGCAGCCCCTCCAGGATGACCGGCCGGAAGAACCAGTAGGCGAAGCGGTCCCATTGGTAGAAGGGATTGGTCAGCAGGCCGTGGCCGGCCTGGGAGGCCAGGACGAGGACGGCCAGGGCGGCGATCCACCGTCCGGGCCGGCCGAGCGGGAGGACCCGCTCGGCCGGCCCGGGCGGCGCCGGTGGCCCGGACGGGCTCGGTGGCCCGGACGGCCCGGCGGGCGCGGAGAGGAGCAGTGGTTCGGTCAACGGGCACTCCAGCAGCTTCGATATGCGGCGGAATCGAAAAGCAGCCGTCATACCGGACGGGAGAGGCCGCTGATGTCGTTTATCTGCGGCGTAAGCTAGGCAGCCCGGAGAAGGGGTGTCAACGGTCTGGATATCGGAATGGGCAAAAGCGCTTACCAATTTAATCCGCCGTACATACAACGCCTTCCGGTGAAATGAACCGGGGTACGGTCAGAGCCAGGGGACCTGGTCCGCGGCGTATCGGTAGGCTCGGAATACCGAGTTCTGGGCGCCGCCCGAGGACTCCAGTCCGACGCCCTCGCCGAAGGCCCGGAACTGCGGAACCACGAACTCCCACACCACGTCTCCGCCGGCCGTCACCTCGAAGAGCCGTCCGAAGGAGCCCTCGGCGATGAAGGTGTTCCCGTTGGGGAGGCGCTGGGCGCTGGACATGTACGGGCTGAAGAAGTTCTGCGGCGGGTTGTCCTCGTACGACCAGATCTCCTTGCCGGTGCGCGGGTCGAGTTCCAGCACCCGCGAGTACGGGACGGAGGTGTGGTCGCGATACGTCCCGTTGTCGAAGACGAGGACCGTGCCGCCGGGCAGCTCGTGCGGGTGGTGCTGCTGGGCCAGGACGTCGGGGCCGATGCGCCAGCGTACGGAGCCGTCCGCGCGGTCGACGGACACGGTGGTGGAGGCGCTGCGGAAGCCCACCACCAGCGAACCGTCGGCCTGTTCGTTGACGGTGTTGGCCATCGGCCAGTGCTCGCGGGCGAAGTGGCGGTTCAGCGGCACCTCCTCGGGGTCGAGGTGCTCGATGGCGGCCCAGCGCCACACGACCTCACCGTCCCACGTCAGCTCGTGGACCACGTCCCCGTAGATCACGCCGCCCGGGGCCTCGGAGCCGGGGATGCCGCCCCGGATCCGCGCCGCGTCGGCGGGGGACAGGGGCTCGACGCCGGTGACGACGAGGTTGCCGTTGCGCAGCAGGGACGCGTCGTGGTGGTGGAAGGGGTGCCGGGCCTCGCGCACGACCGTGGAGTCGGGGGCGAGTTCCTGGAAGATGCCGCCGTGGTAGACGTCCCAGATGGGGAAGAGGGTGGGACCGCTGGTGTCCTTGGCCGCGTAGAAGAGGTTTCCGTTCGGCAGGATCTGGGCCTGACGGCCGGGCGGGTGGGGGGAGTTCCAGGTGTGCGCGGTCCGCCCCTCGATGTCGACGAGGTGGATCTCGCCGGCGCTGGTGATGGGCGTGTAGAGGGTGTAGCCGCCGTAGCTGCGCTCGGGGTCGTGGGCGATGAGGCCGGTGCCGCGGCGGCGCAGGGTGTTCTGGTCGATGCTCATGGGTCTCTCCGGTGGGTCGGTGCGGTGGGTCGGTGCGGTGGGAGCGGTGCGGAGGGAGCGGGCCGTCGGAGCGGGACGTCGTCCGGCCGGGTGTCCCGTACCGCGGTCAGCCGGTGACGGTGACGGTGACGGCGGCCGCGTCGGCTGCCGCCAGCGGCCCCGGGTTCAGGTACCGCGACAGCGCCGCGCGGTCCGCGGCGCCGGGCAGGCCCTGGGCGGTCTTGGCCCAGGCGGCCTCCTCCGTCAGCTGCGTCAGCAGCTCGGGGGAGAGGGTCGCGCCGTAGGCGTAGCGGGGCTGGAAGGTCTCGACGTAGGCGGCTTCGAGGGCGCCCTTGGACTGGGTGAGGACCGCCTCGCGGGCGGCGGCCGGATCCGCGCCGATCTCGCGCTGGGCGCGCAGCAGGGTACGGAGCACGGCCGCCGTGCCCTCCGCGGTGGCCGAGGGGCCGGCCACGAGCAGGGTCCTGGCGGTGTAGCCGGAGTAGGGGAGCTCGGCGTAGCGCTCGCCGAGGGCGGTGCGCGCCGCGCCGTAGAAGCTGGGGAAAGTGATCCCCGCGTCTACGTCACCGCGGGCCAGCGCCGACGTCACCTGGTTCGGGGCGAGGTTGACCACGGTGACGTCCGCCGTGGAGAGCTCGGCCGAGGAGAGCATCCGCGACAGCGCGTACTCGACATTGGTTCCCCGCGGGACGCCGACCTTGCGGCCCTTCAGGGCCGCGAATCCGCCGATGCCCGCGTCGGTGCGGGTCAGCAGCCGCCAGTCGGAGAACCGGGACAGGTCGGCGACGATCCGCAGGTCGCGGCCGCCGAGCGCGGCGGTCACCGCGGGCAGGTCGCCCACGACCCCGAACTGGGCCTGGCCGCCGAGTACGGCGTTGAGAGCGTCGCGGCCGCTGGGCTGGGTCGTGACGGTGGCGTCGACGCCCTCGGCGGACCACAGCGCGCGCTCCTGCGCCACGTAGACCGGCGCGCCGCCGAGGTGGTCACTGGCGGCGAGCGTGACGGCGGGACGGCCGCCGCCCTCGCCGGAGCCGTCGGCGCACGCGGTGGCGAGAACGCAGAGCAGGGCGGCGAACAGTACGGCGGTCACCGCGCGGGGTCTGCGGGATCCGCGGGGGGCGGGAGCGGTGGCGGAAGGGGCGGAGGGCATGGCGGGGCCTTTCGTGGAACGGGGGAACCGGATGGGGCGGAGGGGAGCACGCCGGTTGGCCGTCCCCGGCGCGGTGTCGTCAGGGCGCGTTCGGGAGGTGGCCGGGCGGGCGGGGCGAGTTCGGGGGGTGACCGGGCGGGGCTCGTACGGCAGGGCTCCCGCGGGAGGGTTCAGCAGGCGCCGAGGTGGCGGGCGATCAGCGACCGCAGATCCGGGTCGGGCGGCCCGGCGGGCACGGGGTGGTCGGCCAGCACGCGTCCGGGGGCGCCGCCGAGGACGACGACCCGCTCGGCGAGCACCAGCGCCTCGTCGATGTCGTGCGTGACGAACAGGACGGTGGTGCCGCGCCGCTGCCACAACTCCCGCAGCAGGGCCTGCATCCGGGTGCGCGTCAGCGCGTCCAGTGCGCCGAACGGCTCGTCCATCAGCAGTACTTCGGGTTCCGCCGCCAGCGCCCGCGCCAGGGCCACGCGCTGCTGCATGCCGCCGGACAACTGCGCCGGGTACTTCTCGGCGCCGTCCGCCAGGCCGACTTCGGCCAGCGCCGCGAGGGCGCGCCGGCGCCGCTCCGCGCGCGGCAGACCGAGCCGCTTCAGGGCGAACTCGACGTTCCCGCGCGCCGTGCGCCAGGGGAAGAGCGCGTAGTGCTGGAAGACGACGCCGCGGTCCGGGCCCGGCCCGAGCACCGGGTCGGAACCGGCCGTCACCCGTCCTCCGGTGGGCTTCACGAACCCCGCCACCGCGCCCAGCACCGTGGACTTCCCGCAGCCGCTCGGTCCGAGCAGCGCCGTGAACGAGCCCGCCGGCAGGTCCAGTTCGGTGCGCTCCAGCACGGGTGTGCCCCCGTACGCGACGGACAGCCCCTCCAGCCGTACCCCGAGGCTCATGACGCGCTCCAGTGCACGAACCGGCGGCCGACCGAGGCCAGCGTCAGGTCCACGGCGACGCCGAGCAGTCCGAGCACGAGCAGGCCGGCGAACATCCGGTCCACGCGCAGGAACTGCCCGTCCACCTGGAGCCGGTACGCCAACCCACTGTCGGCGCCGCCCAGTTCCGCCGCCACCAGGGCGAGCAAAGCCACCGAGGCGCCGTAGCGCAGCGCCGCGAGCAGGGCGGGCGCGGCGGCCGGCAGCAGGACCTCGGTGAACCGCCGGTGCAGCGGAGCCCCGAGCGTGCGGGCCGCGCGCAGGTGGGTGACCGGTACCCGGGACACCCCGTCGTGGACGTACAGCCAGACGGCGAGGAGGACGGCGTACGCGATGAGCAGGCGCTTGGCGCTCTCGCCGATGCCGAACCAGGCCGTGGCCAGCGGCACCAGGGCGATGGCGGGGATCGGGCGCAGGAAGGAGACGACCGGGGTGACGGCCGCGGACACCTTCGGCAGGTAGCCGGTGGTGAAGCCGAGCGCGCTGCCGATCAGCGCGCCGAGCGCGAAGCCCTGTCCCGCCCGGGCCAGGCTGGCGCCGAGGTCCTCGGCGAGGACACCGCTGCGGGCGCTGTCCGCCAGTGCGGCCGCGGTCTCGGCCGGCGTGGGAAGCAGTCCCGGAGCCACCCCGCCGGACCGGGCGACCAGGTACCAGAGCGCGAGCACGGCGGCGGCCGCGCCCAGGGCCGGGGCGAGCCGGCCCAGGATCCGGCCGGGCCGGCCCGGAGTCCGGCCGGGCGGTGAGGGGATGGCGTGCACGGGGCTGCTCCTCGGTCGTCAATAAGTGAGGTCAATAATTGACCACGCTTATGACGAGAGTGTTGCAGCGGTGCGAAACCTCTCCGGGCCCGCCGGCCGCCCGATCACCATGGGGTACGTTCACCTGCGTGTCTCGACCCGAACCCACGCCCGAAGCGATCGAGGTCGGGCGGGTGATCCGCGGCTGCCGCAAGCAGAGCGGCGTCTCCATGGCGGTCCTCGCCACCCGCTCCGGTCTCTCCCAGCCCTTCCTCAGCCAGCTGGAGCGCGGACTCGCCACGCCCAGCCTCAGCTCGATCTACCGGATCGCCGAGGCACTGGACGTCGCCCCCGGAACCTTCCTGCGGCCCCCCGCCCGCCCCGGCGCGGTCAGCCACGAGAGCGACCCGCAGGTGATCCGGGTGAACGAGGCGGCGGGCCAGACCGCCCAGGTGCTGATCCCCGGCGGGCGGAGCACGCAGATGGAGGCGTACGAGCACCGCTTCGAACCCGGCCGGGGCGAGCGCGGCTGGTTCGAACACCCCGGCGAGGACTTCCTGTACGTACTGGAGGGCGAGATCGTCCTTGAGGTCGAGGGCGAGGAACCGCTGGCCCTGCGGGCCGGCCAGAGCGCCCACCACCGCGGCGAGGTCCCGCACCGCTGCCGCCTGGGCGGCCCGGACGGGGCCCGCACGCTCCTGGTCATCGCCGGGTCCTGACCGGCCGCGCCGCCCGCCGCGCCGGTCTCCCCGTGTGCGGAGGGAGGGCGGCAGCCTGCGCGCCGCGGGCCCCGCCCGGGGAGGGGCGGGCGCGGCCCTGTCCGGGCGGGCATCGGGAAACACCCCGGGAAACCCCCGCCGGCCAGGGAGTTCACCGGATCCCGCCCGGGGCCGTGTTCAGCCCCGCGGGCAGCCGGGGTCCCGGGAGACGGCCACCCCGGGCACCGGCGCCCGGTGTTCGCGCGGGGCGCCGTCCGCGGCCAGCCGGCACAGCTCGGCCAGCCGGGCCCGTACGTCCAGGTCCCACAGCCGTACGGTCCCGTCGGTGCTGCTGCTCGCGACGGTCCGGCCGTCGGGCGCGAAGACGACCCCCCACACCGCGTTCCCGTGCCCGGCCAGCGCCGCCACCGCCCGTCGCCCGGCCACGTCCCAGAGCCGCACCGTACGGTCGTTGCCGCTGCTCGCCAGGGTCCGTCCGTCGGGGGAGAAGGCGATGCCCCGCGCGGAGCCGGTGTGCCCGGACAGCGCCGCGTCCAGGCGGTGGCTCCGGGCGTCCCACAGCCGTACGGTGCCGTCGTTGCCGCTGCTCGCGAGGGTCCGCCCGTCCGGGCTGAACGCCACGGCGCGGACCGCGCCCGTATGACCGGTCAGCGTGTCCAGCGGACCGCGCGCCGCCACGTCCCACAGCCGCACCGTCAGATCGTCCCCGGCGCTCGCCAGCGTGCGCCCGTCGGGGCTGAACACCACGCAGTTGGCGAAGTCCGTGTGGCCCGCCAGAAGGGCCAGCGGGCGCCGCGCGGCCACGTCCCACAGCCGGACCGTGCCGTCCGACCCGGCCGAGGCCAGGGTCCTGCCGTCGGGGGAGAACGCCACCGAGAACACGGTGCCGCCCAGGCTGGTGAGGGTCCCGGCCGGGGCGCGCCCGGCCACGTCCCACAGCCGGACCGTGCCGTCCGATCCGGCCGAGGCCAGGGTCCTGCCGTCGGGGGAGAACGCCACCGAGAACACGGTCTCGCCGTGCCCGGTGAAGGTGGCCAGGACCCGCCGCCCCGCCACGTCCCACAGCCGTACCGTGTGGTCCGCCTGCGCGGTGGCCAGCAGCTTTCCGTCCCGGCTGTACGCGGCGTGCCAGATCTCCGTGAACGGGCGCGCGGTCAGCACCCGCCCCCGCAGGTCCCACAGCACCACCGACTGGTCGAACCCGGCCGTGGCCAGCAGCGTCCCGCCCGAGTCCACGGCCACGCCGAGCACGTAGTCGGTGTGCCCGGCGAACGTCGCGGTCGGCCGGCCGCCGCGCGCGTCCCACAGCCGGGTCGTTCCGTCGCCGCCCGCGCTGACCACCGTCGTTCCGTCGGGCGTGTAGGCGACCCCGTTGACGTCGTCGCTGTGCCCGCTCAGCGTCGCCGTCGCCCGGCGGCCCGCCACGTCCCACAGCCGTACGGTCCGGTCGACGCCGCCGGTGGCGACCGTCCGCCCGTCCGGTGCGAACGCCGCCCCCAGCACCTCGTCGGTGTGCCCGGACAGGACGGCCGTCTCGCGGGGCCCCGGCCGCTCCCGGCCGGGGTCCGGGGCCGGGTCCCACAGCCGTACGGTCCGGTCGGCGCCGGCCGACACCAGCGTCCGGCCGTCCGGGGCGTACGCCAGCGCGTTGACCCGCCCGGTGTGCCCGGTCAGCGTCCCCACGACCCGGTGCTCCCCGCCGGTCTCCCACAGCAGGACCGTCCCGTCGGAGGCCGCGACGGCCAGGGTCCGCCCGTCGGGGGCGAACGCCAGGGCGCGGGCGCCCGCCGTGACCGCCGGGAGCAGGGTCACCGCCGACCGCCCGGAGGTCTCCCACAGCCGGGCCGGACCGTCCGTGGACGCGGCCGCGAGCGTCCGGCCGCCGGGGCCGAAGGCGACCGCGCGCACCCGCCCGGGCAGGGTGAAGGCCGCCGTGGTGCGGCGGTCGGACAGCCGGCGCACCACCACCCGGCCGTCCGAACCGGCCGTCGCCAGCACGGAGTCGTCGGGGGAGAAGGCCACCGCGTTGACCGGCCCGTCGTGCCCGCCGAGCCGGGCGACGAACGGCTGGGACTGGGTGCTCAGCAGCGCCCCCCGCGCCTCGGCGGTCGGCTCGGTCCGGTACGCCTGCCCGGCCAGCAGCATCGACCCCTCCGGCTGCCCGGCGGCGAGCGCCGCGGACTGCAGGGCCAGTGCCCGCGACCGGGCCACGCGCTCCTGGCCGAGCGCGGCCGTGCGCTCCTGGTAGGCCAGGCCGCCCGCGCCCACCGCCAGGACCAGCAGGACCAGCAGCGTCGCCAGCATCCGCTGGCGGAGTCGGACCTGACGACGCGCCTGGCGCCGCCGGCCGTCCTCCACGGCCAGCCCGGCCCGCAGGAACGCCTCCTCCGTGGTGCCCAGCCGGCTCCGGCCCTCCAGCTCGTCCGCCCAGGAACGGGCGGTGTCCAGCCGGGTCCCGCGGTAGAGGGCGGACGGATCGCGCCCCTCGCGCTCCCATTCGGCGGCCGCGTGGGCCAGTTGCTGGTGGATCAGCAGACCGGCCCGGTCGGCGTGGATCCAGCCGCGCAGCCGAGGCCAGGCGTGCAGCAGCGCCTCGTGGGTGAGCTCCACGGTGTCCCGGTCCATGGTGACCAGCCGGGCCCGGACGAATGGGTCCAGCGCGGCCGCGGCCCGGTCCGCGCCGTCCGGCGGCCCCAGCAGGGCGGACCGGGCGACCCGGCGGCGCGTCGGGCCCGCGCCGTCGGCGACGTGCACCAGGCGGACCAGGACGCGGCGGATCGTCTTCTGCTCGGCCGGGTACAGCCGGGCGAACACGGTCTCGGCCGTGCGCGCGACCGCCCCCTGGATGCCGCCGGCCCGCTCGTACCCGGCGACCGTCAGCGTGTCGCCCGTACGCTCCTGCCAGGTGGCCCGCAGCGTGTGGGAGACCAGCGGCAGCACGCCGGAGGGTGTGCGGGCGCAGGCGTCGCCGCGCAGCCCAGCGTCCCGCAGCAGCAGGGGGACCAGGCCCGGCTCCAGCGTGACGCCGGCGCGCTCCGCCGGGCGCGTGACGGATTCCCGCAGCTCCGCCACGGACATCGGGGGCAGGACGAACAGGCCCTCGGTGAAGGCCGGGGCGAGCTCCGGGAGCTCCATGCAGTCGCCGGAGAAGTCGGCCCGTACGCCGAGGACCACGACGGCGGGGTCCTGCCCGGCCGCCGCGGCCCGGGAGGCGCTCGACACGCGGGAGAGGACCCGGACGAAGGCCCGGCGCTCCTCCTCGTCGGGGCAGAGGGTGAACAGCTCCTCGAACTGGTCGACGAGCAGCACGGGCCGCACCGGTGGCGAAGGGGAATCACCCGAACGAGCGTCGCCCGAGCACCGGCTGACGGCCTCCAGCAGCACCTCGGGCCGCTCCCGCACGTCCCGTACGGTGATCCCCGGATCGCCGCCCAGCACCTTCGCGGTACGGTCCAGCAGCTCGTCCAGCGGATGCGCGGTCGGCGTGAACCGGACCACCGGCCAGGCGTCGGCGCCCGGCATGGGGAACCCGCCGGCGCGCCGGAAGGCCGGTACCAGACCCGCGTTGAGCAGCGAGGACTTGCCCGCTCCGGAGGGGGCGACCAAGAGCAGCGGGCCGCCGCCGACCCGCTCGAAGACCCGCTCGACGAGCTCGGCCGTCGCCCGCTCCCGGCCGAAGAACCACTCCGCGTCCCGCGCGGTGAAGGCGGGCAGCCCCCGGTAGGGGCAGTCGCCGGCGGGCGGCGGCGCGGCCCCCGCGGGCCGCGGGCCGGGCACGGCTCCGGGCGGGCCCGGCTCCCGGACCAGCCGCAGCAGTTCGCCGCCCGCCCGGAGCACCTCGTCGCAGCGCCGGGCGACGTCGGGGGTCGCGGGCTTCGCGCCGGTCTCGATCTTGCTGAGGTAGCCCTTGCTGTAGTGCGTCCGCCGGGCCAGATCGGCCAGCGACAGGCCGCGCTCCCCGCGCAGGCTCCTCAGGCGGGCCGGGAAGGCCACGGCGTCGCCGTCGGATGCCTCGGGCCGATGACCGCTCTGCTCGCCGCGGTCGGCGTCCGCGGCGGTGTCGGCGTGCGCGGCGGTGTCGGCGTGCGCGAAGGTGCGGCCGGTGTTCTCAGTGGGTCGGCTGTTCCGCCGGTGGTCCGGATCCGGATGCCCCAAAACATCCCCCATGGCAGAGTGCGCCCAGGCTGCGCGACGGCACGGCCCAGGCTACAGCGGGGGTGTGACGGGGAGTCGGACCTCGCGTCCGGTATGACGAGCACAGGAACGTCCGGAGCCGCGGCCGGGCGGCTCCGGAACCTGTTCCCCCCGGGGGGCGGGGTGCTACGGGTTGAGCCGGATCGAGTTGATCGGGCCGAGGTCGGCGTAGACACCGGTCTTGGCCGCGATCGGGCTGCCACAGGCCGCGCCGTTGTAGCCGGTGCACAGGTTCGCGGTCGCACCGCCGTACTGGTTGTTCAGCACCCAGTGGCGGCCGAACTGGTTGCTCAGGTTGTGCGCCCCGTACTTGTAGAACACGTGGGTCGGCTTCACGGCCGGGTTCTGGTTCTGGGGGTAGATGCAGACCGCCCCGTCCGGGCAGCCCGCCCACGCGTCGGCGGGCTTCGCCTCGACCGTCCCGCTGAGCGCGATCACGGCGGCTGCGGCGGTGGCGACGGCGGCGGCGCCGCGGATCATCTTGCGCATGATTTCCCCTTGTGGGTCTTGCTTCGTGCTGACCTCCTCAGCCTGTCCCGGCAGACTGTCGGGGTCGACGGGTTTCCTGTTGCCCCTCCGCCGCTCCCACCGGGAAACCCCCCGTGACCTGGCCCTTCCCCGGAGCGCGGTCAACAGCTCGGGGTGTACGCCGGCCGCTCCGGCGGGGAGGAGGGCCCGGCCACTCCTCCGGGCGCCGAAATGAAGCCGTTTGCGCGCGGTATGTATCCATCCGCTTACCCGGTGTGGCGGGAGTCGGTGATCGCCCCTAGCTTCGGCAAGGTGACGAACCGACAGTTCAACAGCCTCGCATGCATCTCCGTCGTCATGGCCGCGGGCCTCGGCGTGGTCGCGCCGCCCGCGGCCGCCGCCGGACACACGGTGCATCCGGGCGAGTCGATCCAGGAAGCGGTGGACGCCGCACGGCCGGGAGACAGCGTCTTCGTGCTGGCCGGCACCTATCGCGAGAGCGTGAACATCACCAAGCCCCTGACCCTGCGGGGAGCGGGCCCCACGACGGTGATCACGCCGCCGGCTCAGGCCCCGGCCCCGGCCGCCGTCCGCGCGGGCAACGCCTGCGCGACGTCCGGCAACGGAATCTGCGTCATAGGAGCCGCCGAGAAGACCGTCGACCGGGTGAGCATCCGTTCCCTCACCGTGACGGGCTTCAAGAAGAGCGGCATCTGGGCCTCCCGCACCGACCGGATGCGCGTCGAGCGCGTCGTCGCCGAGAAGAACGGCACCTGGGGCATCGCGCAGGAGCGCTCCACCCGGGGGGTGTTCCGCTCCAACACGGCCCGCGACAACGCGGAGTCCGGCATCTTCCTCGCGAACACCATCGACCGCGAGGGCGGCGCCACCGACACCCGGGGCGCCGTGGTCCGCGACAACACGCTGACCGGCAACCGCATCGGAGTGACGGTCAGGCGCGTCCGGAACCTCTCGGTCAACGACAACACCCTGACCGGCAACTGCGGCGGCGTGTTCGTCGTCGGCGACGAGGGCGACCCCGGCGCCGGCGACATGACCATCCGCGGCAACCGGATCCACGCGAACAACAAGTTCTGCCGCGGCAACAGCCGCCTCCCGGACATCCAGGGCGCCGGCATCGTCCTCACCGGAGCCGAGGAGACGGTCATCCGCGGCAACTCCGTCCGCGACAACGTGGGCGCCGCGCCGATCTCCGGCGGAATCCTGCTGTTCAAGAGCTTCGTCGGCGCGCAGAACACCGACAACGTCGTCAGGGACAACGTCGTGACGGGCAACAAGCCCGCCGACCTGGCGAACCAGGGAACCGGAAGCGGCAACACGTTCCTCGGCAACCGCTGCCAGGTCTCCGCACCCACGGGCATGTGCTGACCCCCCCTCTCCCGTCGTTTCCCCTTCCCCGGAGGATCGAGGCCGTATGACCACGCTGAGCACCACCCCCGCCACCACCGCCACCCCCACCGTTCCCGTTCCCGCCCACACCCCCCAGCCGGCCATGCGGCTGCGCGAGCTGGTCTTCGGCGCCGCGTGCGCCGCCGCCGTCCGCGCGGCGGCCCGCCTCGGCGTGGCCGACGCCCTGGGCGACGAGCCCGCCACCGCGGCCGGGCTCGCGGCGGCCGTGAACGCCGAGCCGCAGCCCCTGCACCGCCTGCTCCGCGCCCTGACCTGCTACGGGATCTTCGCGGAGACCGAGGACGGCGCCTTCGTCCACACCGAGATGTCGCGGCTGCTGCGCGAGGACGACCCGCACAGCCTGCGCTACATCTCCCTGTGGTGCACGGAGCCCTGGACCTGGGCGGCCTGGCCGCGGCTCGACGACGCCGTGCGCTCCGGCGGGAGCGTCTTCCAGGACCTCTACGGCAAGGGGTTCTTCGAGTACCTGCACCAGGACGCGCACGAGTCGGCCCACGTCTTCAACCGGGCGATGACCACCTCCAGCACGCAGTCGGCGCTGGACGTCGCGGAGCTCCTCGACCTCACCGGCGTCTCGGTGGTCGCGGACATCGGCGGCGGTCAGGGGCACGTCCTGGCGAGCCTGCTGGAGAAGCACCCGGACGTACGGGGCGTCCTGCTCGACCTGCCGGGCGTGGTGGCCAAGGCCGACCCCCGGCTGCGGGACGGCGGACCGCTCGCCGGCCGGACCGGCATCGTTCCCGGCGACTGCCGCGAGGCGGTCCCGGTCGACGCCGACCTCTACATCATCAAGAACATCCTGGAGTGGGACGACGAGAGCACGCGCAGGACCCTGCGCAACGTCCGCGGCGCGGCCCGGCCCGGCGCCAGGGTCGTCATCATCGAGAACCTCGTGGACGACAGCCCGTCGATGAAGTTCACCACCGCCATGGACCTGCTGCTCCTGCTCAACGTCGGGGGTGCCAAGCACACCAAGGAGAGTCTGGTCAGCCGGATGACGCAGGCCGGCCTGCTGGTCGGTGAGATCCGACCGGTCAACGCCTACCTGCACGCCTTCGAGTGCACCGTGCCCGAGTAGGGCCCCGGGCCGGCAACGAGCGCGGCCACCATGCCCTGGGAGCGGCTTCGCGCCGGTCCCGGGGCGTGGTGGCACAGGTGCCGGGCGATGACCGGAGCGTCAGCTCCCGGCCGGCAGGGAACTGTTGACCAGGTCGATGAACTCCCGCGGCGACTTGCAGCGGTCCGCGTCGGGCGGCAGGGGCCGGCTGTGCCGGTTCTCCAGCTCGCCGACGATGCCGAGGAGCCCGAGGGAGTCGAGGCCCCACTCGTCGAAGCCCGAGTCGGGGCGGCTCGCCATGGCGACGGGGTCGACGGTGATGCCCGCGCCCTTCTTCATCAGCACGGCCAGCTCTTCGATGGTCAGGTGAACGGTCATGGCGGTCTCTCCTCAGAAGTGCGCCGGCGGGCGCCGGTCGGTGATCAGGCGCATCTCGGAGCGCGCCAGGAATCGGGAGATCTCCTCGTCGGTGGTGGGGACGCCGTCCTTGGCGCTGTCGAGGAGCCGGGCGAGCACGGCCGCCTTGTGGCCGCCCTGGACGCCGAGCGCGTGGGCGGGCCGCGCGTCGATGGGGCCGCTCAGGTCGAGGAGCCGGACGACGACGTCGTCGCGCTGGAAGACCGTACTGGCCTCGATGGCGCTCGCGGGGTCGTCCACGGAGCCCTCGTCCTGGCCGGCCAGCAGCCGGGCCAGGGCCGCGCCGCACCCGGCCTTGGCCGGGTAGAAGAGCGCGTGCCGCCGCAGGTCCGCCGGTTCCCGCCCGCCGGCCGCCACGTGGTGCACCGCGGGGAGCGCGGCGCGGGTGAAGAACACCCGCGCGGACCCCGGGTCGCTCAGGTCCCGGTCCAGCTCCAGGTACGGGTTGACGGCCTCCTCGACCGCCCTGACCTCGGGCTGCCGGGACACGTGCCGCAGCGCCGCGAGGAGGTCCCCCTCCACCTCGACCGTCCGTACGACACGGTTGCCGTGCATGAACAGCGAGGTGCGGCGCAGCCGGGTGTGATCGTCGACCCGGGCCTGCGGGGAGGCGTACCCGGCCAGCAGCTTCGCGACCACTGCCTCGCTGCCGGGCTTCACGGTGAAGGTCAGGGCGTGGCGCACCACGCCGTCGCCGCGCCGGGGGGCGCTCTGGAGCCGCCCGTCGCGGGGGTTCGCGGCCGCCGCGGCTTCCGCGAAGGGGCCGCCCGGTCCCGGTGCGGAGGACCTGCCGGTCTCCCGCAGCACGCTGAAGCGCAGCGACCGGGTGTCGCGCACACATCCGTGGAGCGGCTGGACCGTCGCGACGTGCGCCTCGCTGCTCACCCAGGCGAGGAAGGGCTGCGCGCTCTCCCACTCACTGGTGATGAGCCACTGGGAGGGGTTCTCGATCGACTGGCACAGCTCGTCGCTGATGTGCCCCGGGACGGACGAGACCTGCCTGCACAGCTGCTCGTACACCTCCAGGAACTGGTTCTGGGCCCCGTCGTAGAGATCCAGCAGCAGTACGACCCGCAGCCTGGAGTCGTCGAAGGCGGACTGGGATATCCGTTCCGACACGGTTGTCATCGTTCTCACTCCTTCGAGACCACGTGGTCGCCGCATTCCCTGGGGCGTCGTCGGTCCTCGGTGGCATCCGCCTGGGTGGTCCACCTGCGGATGCGGTCGGTCAGCCCCCGGAACGCGGGTCGCGCCACCCGAATCGATCGTTGTCCCGTAGTGCGATCGGCGCGAGATGAGAGAACCATGCGGGTGAACGCGCGAGGGAACACCCCCCGCACAGGGCATGAAGGAACCCATGAAGGAAAACGTCGACCACCACGTGCCCGTCCTCATCGTGGGCGGCTCCCTGGTGGGCCTGTGCACCTCGCTGTTCCTGGGCCGACACGGCATCAGGCACATGCTGGTCGAGAAGCACGGGGGCACCTCGCTGCACCCGCGCGGACGCGGCATCAACGTACGGACGATGGAGCTGTTCCGGGTCGCGGGCGTCGAGGCGCGGATCCGCGACGCCGCCTCGGTCCTGGCCGGCAACCACGGCATCCTGCAGGGCGGCTCCCTGACCGGCGACGACCAGGAATGGCTGTTCGAGGAGATCGACCCCGGGGGAGCGCTCGCGCGCTTCAGCCCCTCGGCGTGGTGCCTGTGCAGCCAGAACGACATCGAGCCGGTGCTGATGTCCGTGACCCCCACGCTCGGCGCCGACCTGCGCTACGCCACCGAGCTCCAGTCCTTCGACCCGGACGCGACCGGCGTGACCGCGCACATGAAGAACCGGGACACCGGAGAACACCTCACGGTGCGCGCGGACTACCTGGTCGCCGCCGACGGCCCGCGCAGCCCCGTACGGGAACAGCTCCGCATCGGACAGAGCGGTTCCGGCGACCTCTTCCACAACGTGAGCATCACCTTCCGCTCCCGCGGTCTCGCGGAGGTGGTCGGCGACCGGCGCTTCATCGTCTGCTACCTCACCCGGCCCGACGCGGACGGGGCCCTGCTCCCCGTCGACAACGCGGAGCGGTGGGTCTTCCACGCGCCGTGGCACCCGGACCGGGGCGAGACCATGGAGGACTTCACCGACGAGCGCTGCGCCGCGCACATCCGCCGCGCGGTCGGCGCTCCCGACCTGGACGTCGAGATCACCGGGAAGGCTCCCTGGCACGCCGCCGAGCGGGTCGCGCGGCGGTACGGGTCGGGCCGGGTCTTCCTCGCGGGCGACTCCGCCCACGAGATGTCCCCGACCGGGGCGTTCGGCTCCAACACCGGCATCCAGGACGCGCACAACCTCGCCTGGAAGCTCGCGGCGGTGCTCAACGGCACGGCCGGGCCACGGCTGCTCGACTCGTACGAGGCCGAGCGGCTGCCGGTGGCGCGGGCCACCAGCGAGCGCGCCTCGGCCCGCTCGGCGGAGCACAGCCATCCCGGGTACGAGCCCGCCCCCGAGGCGCGCGGCGGCCGGCCCGGCGGGGTCCTGAAGGTGGCCATGGGCTACCGCTACACCCGGGGCGCCGTGCTGGGCACCGACCCCGCGCTCGCGGTGGTCCCGGAGCGGCTCCAGCTGTCGGGGGAACCCGGGACCCGGGCCCCGCACCTGTGGCTGACCGGTCCCGAGGGGCGCAAGTCCACCATCGACCTCTACGAGCGGTCCTTCGTACTGCTCGCCTCCGAGGGCGCGCCCTGGCGCGACGCGGCCCGCCGGGTCGCCGCGCAGACGGGCATGCCCCTGGAGGCGTACGCGCTCGGCACCGGGCCCGGCGCCGACCTGACCCCGCAGGACGGGGCGGACTGGGCAGCGGCCCACGGCGCGACCCCGTCCGGCGCGGTCCTCGTCCGCCCGGACGGGTTCGTGGCCTGGCGGGTGACGGAGTCCGTGGGCGACCCGGAGGCCGTTCTCCACGAGGTGCTGGGCCGGCTGCTCGGCCTGGACTGAGCCCCCGGCGGGAGCCGCCGCCGAAGCCGTCCCGGACCCGCGCCGCGCGCGGAAACCGGGACGGCTTCGGCGCGTCCGCCGCCCCGGACCCTGCGGTCGATGTACAGAAAACTTGACACGAAGTCGCCCCTGCTTGACACTCCACAGTGTCAAGCATTCTTTACACGCAAGGGGAGCGGACGTGGCAGTCGAAGAGAAACGCGCCTGGACCATGCTGGGGGTCGCGATCGTCGCCTACGGGGTCTACCTGGTCCTCGTGCTCGGCCGGCCGGCGGACGTCCCCCTCGCCGAGGCGCCCTACACCGCCGCGCTGCTGTGGACGGTCGGCGCCGCGATCATCGCCCAGATCGTCCTGCACACCGTGATCGCCTCCCTCGCGCCCGCGGAGGAGAACGTCAAGGACCAGCGCGACCGGGAGATCCACCGCTTCGGCGAGTACGTGGGCCATTCCTTCGTCGTCATCGGCGGCGTGGCCGGCCTGCTGCTCGCCATGGCCGACGCCGACCAGTTCTGGATCGCCAACGCCATCTATCTGGCGTTCGTCCTGTCCTCCGTCCTGTCGTCCGCGGCCAAACTCGTCTCCTACCGGCTGGGGTTCCACCCGTGGTGAAGTCGACGAGGGTCACCAACACGATCCGCGCCCTGCGCTTCGCCCACGGCGAGATGACCCAGGCCGAACTCGCCCGGCGGATCGGCGTCAGCCGCCAGACCGTGATCGCCATCGAACAGGGCCGCTACTCGCCCTCCCTGGAGATGGCCTTCCAGATCGCCCGCGTCTTCGCGGCCCCGCTCGACAGCGTGTTCCAGTACCCGGAAACAGAGGGAGACACCCCGTGAAAGCCATGGTCCACGAGGTCTACGGACCGCCCGACGTCCTGCACCCCGCGGAGCGGGAGCAGCCCGTACCCGGCCGGGGCGAGGTCCTCGTACGGGTCCACGCCGCGGGCGTGGACCCCGGCGTCTGGCACCTCACCGCCGGCATGCCCTACCTGATCCGCGCGGCGGGCTTCGGACTGCGCAGGCCCAACAACCAGGTCCGGGGCATCGACGTCGCCGGACGCGTGGCGGCCGTCGGCCCCGGCGTGACCCGGCTGCGGGTGGGCGAGGAGGTGTACGGCGGCTGCGCCGGCGCGTTCGCCGAGTACGCCCTCGCCAAGGAGGGCCAGCTCGCGCCCAAGCCGGGCACCCTGGGCTTCGAGGAGGCCGCGGCCGTCCCCGTCTCCGCGTGCACCGCCCTCAAGGCCCTGCGCGACGTCGGCCGGCTCACCGAGGGCCAGAGCGTCCTCGTCCTGGGCGCGTCGGGCGGGGTCGGCACCTTCGCCGTCCAGCTGGCCAAGGCCCTCGGCGCCCGCGTCACCGGCGTCTGCGGTCCCGGCAAGGCCGACCTGGTCCGCTCGATCGGCGCCGACGAGGTCCTCGACTACACGAGCCAGGACCCCACCGACGGCACCCGTCGTTACGACCTCGTCCTCGACATCGCGGGCAACCGCTCCCTCACGGCCCTGCGCAGGTCCCTCACTCCCGGCGGCACCCTCGTCATCGTCGGCGGTGAGGGCGGCGGCCGCTGGATCGGCGGGAACGACCGGCAGCTGCGGGCCCTGCTGCTGTCGCCGTTCACCGGCCACCGGCTCCGGGCGCTCGCGGCCGGTGTGCGCCACGAGGACCTGCTGACCCTCACCGGGTTCATCGAGGCGGGCGCGGTCACCCCGGTCGTCGACCGGGTCCACCCGCTGGACGAGGTCCCCGAGGCCCTACGCCGCCTGCGGGCGGGCCAGGTGCGCGGCAAGACCGTCGTGACCGTCGCCGCCGGGTGAACGACGCCGGGCAGGCGCCCGGGCAGGCGCCCGCCGGAGGTGACGGCCGGATGTGCGCCGGCGGGCGGTTCCTGGCAGGCTGGCCCGCATGATCTTCATCGCCGTCAGGTTCGACGTCCGCCCCGAGCGCAGCGACGACTGGCTCGCCCTCGTCGACGACTTCACCCGTGCCACCCGCGACGAGCCGGGCAACCTCTTCTTCGACTGGTCGCGCGGCGTCGAGGACCCGAACAGCTTCACGCTGCTGGAGGCCTTCGCCGACGCCGACGCGGGCGCCGCCCATGTGGGGTCGGCCCACTTCCGGGCCGGCATGGAGACGCTGGCCGGCGCCATCGCCAGGACCCCGGAGATCATCAACGTCGAGGTGCCCGGCCAGGGCTGGAGCGCCATGGCGGAACTGACCCCCCGCGGCTGAGCCATCCGGACGCGGCGGCTCAGGGGCCGTCCAGCAACCGGGCCGCCATCTCCCGCATCTCGATCTTGCGGATCTTGCCGGTGACGGTCATCGGGAACTCCTCCACGACGTGCACGTAGCGCGGGACCTTGAACCGGGCGAGCCGCCCGGCGCAGTACTCCCGGACGGCCTCCGGTGTCAGCGGTGCGGCGCCCTCGCGCATCCGCACCCAGGCCATCAGCTCCTCCCCGTACTTCGGGTCGGGAACGCCGATGACCTGCACGTCCAGCACGTCGGGGTGCGCGTGGAGGAACTCCTCCACCTCGCGCGGGTAGATGTTCTCCCCGCCGCGGATCACCATGTCCTTGATGCGGCCGGTGATGCTCACGTAGCCGTCGGCGTCCATCACCGCCAGGTCGCCCGTGTGCATCCAGCGGGCCGCGTCGACGGCCTCCGCCGTGCGCTCCGGCTCGGCCCAGTAGCCGAGCATGACCGAGTAGCCGCGGGTGCACAGCTCGCCGGGCTTCCCGCGGGGCACCGTCCGTCCGGACGCCGGGTCGGTCACCTTCACCTCCAGGTGCGGGCCGACGCGCCCCACGGTCGACACCCGGCGCCCGACCGAGTCGTCCGCACGGGTCTGCGTCGAGACGGGGGACGTCTCCGTCATCCCGTAACAGATGGACACCCCGGCCATGCCCATCCGGTCGATGACCTCCTTCATCACCTCGACGGGACAGGGTGAACCCGCCATGATCCCCGTCCTGAGACTGGACAGGTCGTAGGCGTCGAAGCCCGGGTCCGCCAGCTCGGCGATGAACATCGTGGGCACGCCGTAGAGCGAGGTGCACGACTCCGCCTCGACCGCGGCCAGGGTGGCCGCCGGATCGAAGGACGGCGCGGGGATCACCATCGCGGCGCCGTGGCTGGTGCAGGCCAGGTTTCCCATGACCATGCCGAAGCAGTGGTAGAACGGCACCGGGATGCAGACCCGGTCCCGTTCGGTGTAGCGGAGCAACTCACCGGTGAAGAAGCCGTTGTTGAGGATGTTGTGGTGCGAGAGGGTCGCACCCTTCGGGAAACCGGTGGTTCCGGAGGTGTACTGGATATTGACGGGGTCGTCGGGGCTCAGCGCGGCCTGCGCCCGGACGAGGTCGGCGGGGTCGCCCCCACGGCCCCGCTCCAGCAGCGACGTCCAGACGGGGCCGTCCAGCAGGGCCGTGAACTCCAGCTCCGGGCAGTTCGGCCGGACCTCCTCGATCATCGCCGCGTAGTGCGACGACTTGAACCGGTCGGCCGCGACGAGCAGCCGGATGCCCGACTGGCGCAGCACGTACTCCAGCTCGTGCGAGCGGTAGGCCGGATTCACCGTGACCAGGATCGCGCCGATCTTGGCGGTGGCGTACTGCACGAGGGTCCACTCGGCGCGGTTGGGTGCCCAGACGCCGACCCGGTCGCCCCGCACGACGCCGAGGTCCAGCAGCCCGAGCGCGAGGGCGTCGACGTCGGCGCCGAACTCCGCGTACGTCCACCGGCGTCCGGCGGCCACGTCGACCAGCGCGTCGCGCCCGGGGAACCTGCGCACGGTCCGGTCCAGGTTCTCGCCGATCGTGTCCCCCAGCAGGGGCACCTCACCGGTACCGGACGCATAACTCGACGCTGCGGACGACGCTGCGGACACACGGATCTCCTGGACTCGGTGCGGCGGGCGCGAAGCCCGGGGCCGGCGTCCCCTCATGATCCCCGTACGGCGGGCCGGGGGCCACCCCTCCCGGTCAGGTCATGTGACCGCACCCTCCGTCCGTTTCGGCCGGGTGCGCACCACCGGTCAGCGGCGTGCACGGCGGGCACACCCGCGTCCGTACGGCGGCGTCAGCGCGCGTGGCGCTCGGGCAGGTCGGCGTCGGCCGGGGCGGCCGCGAAGCCGCGCGCCGCCCCCTTCGCCGGCTTCGCGGCCCCCGTCCCGCAGAACGCGGCCTCGAGGGTGCCGCCGAGGGCCGTGTTCGCCCCGCCCCGGTTCGACGTGTTCGCCATCGCGGCGAGGCTCCGGCGGCCGTCGCGGGTGCTGAACGCGTAGGTGTAGAAGCCCTGCACGGTGCCGGTGTGCCCGTAGACCGAGGTGCCGCAGGAGAGGTCGTAGCGGCGCAGGCCCAGGCCGTAGGAGCGGGTGCCGGTGCTGTCGGTCGGGGTCGCGGCGGTCATGGCGTCGAGCATCGGCTTCGGCAGCAGCTTCCCGCCGAGCAGGGCGGAGGTGAAGGTGTTCAGGTCGGCCTGGCCGGAGATGACCGCTCCGGCGGACTGGGCCCACGACACCGTCTGCTCGGTGGAGTCGACCAGCGGCGCACCCGCCTCGTCGGGGTGGAGGTAGCCGCGCGCGTGCAGCCCCCTGATGGCCGTGCCCGGATGTACGTACGAGGTGTTCCTCAGCGCCAGCGGCTTGATGATGCGCCGCTCGTACTCCGTGGCGACCGTGCGGCCGGTGGCCTTCTCGATGAGCATGCCGAGGACCACGAAGTTGGTGTTGGAGTACGCGTACGCCGCGCCGGGCCGGTTCGTGCGCGGCTCGGCCAGCGAGAGCTTCACCAGGTCCTGGTAGGCGAACACCCTGTTCCGGACGGCCTCGAATCCGGGCACGGTCCGCTCGAACATCGCGTTCGTGTAGTCGGCCAGCCCGCTCCGGTGGGTCAGCAGGTGGCGCACGGTGACGCGGTCGTCGGGCAGCAGACCGGGCAGGTGGCCGTTGACGGACGCGTCGAGGCCGATCTTCTTCTCGGCCACGAGCTGGAGCAGGACGACGGAGGTGAACGTCTTGCTGACGCTGCCGATCCGGAACCGGGCCGCGGGGTCCATGGCGGCGCCGGTGGTCCTGTCGCGCACCCCGACGGCCCTCGTCCTGGTACCGCCGGGGCCGCTGAAGCGGGCCATGGCCCCCGGGGCGCCGGCGGCGGTCGTGTTCCGCAGTGCCCGTTCCAGGGCCGGGAGATCGGGAGCGGGGGGTCCGGCCTGCACGGTCCCGGCGGGCCGGGCCGCCGGCGCCGCGTGCGCGGCGGTCGCCGGAGCGATCCCGGCCACGACGGCGAGCAGGGCGGCGTTCACGGCCAGACGTCGGTCGAACGGCAGAAGCATGGGGTCCCTCTGGTCTGCTGACGCGGAGACCGGGCACCGAGTCGCGGACTCGTGCTCCGGGAAGCGGAATTGGCCGCTCCGGGCGTGAGCCTACGGAAGATCCGCTGCCGTTCCGGCACGCGCAACCGGCCCGCCGCCGGGCCCGCGCCCCGCCTCGGACGTCGCGGGGCGGCTCCCCGGGGACCCCCAGCGCCACGCGATCAGCTCGTGGATGAAGGAGTCACCACCCCGGCCGTCCACAGCTCGCCGTCGCCGGGCACGGGCACCTCGACGCCGGGCGCCACCCCCACCTGGTACCGGCCGTCCGTCACGTCCCCACGGTAGGCATCCCGGGACCCCCGGGAAGGCGCTTCCCGCGCGCGGCGGGGCGGCCGCTGGTTACCGCGGGGTAGCTTCGGGGGTGGTCAGGCGATAGCGTCGGACCCCCGGAGATCGGAGTGCCATGCCCCGTACGTTCAGCGTGTCCGACAGCGTCCTCGTCGACGCCGGCCCGTCCACCGTCTACCAGCGCGTCTCCGATCCCGCCCTCATGGGCGGCTGGAGCCCCGAGAACCTGGGGGCGACCGTGCGCGGCGGCGCCGGGGGGAGCGCGTACGTGGGGATGGTGTTCGACGGGCACAACAAGCGGGGTCCCTTCCGCTGGACCACGCGCTGCACCGTCACCGCCGCGGAGCAGGACCGGCTGTTCCGGTTCAGGGTCCACGCCATCGGCCTCAGGCGCCCCCGGCTGCCGGGACCCATCGCCACCTGGGAGTACCGGTTCGAGCCGGCCGGGGAGGGCACCCGGGTCACGGAGACCTGGACCGACGACCGGCGCACGTGGCCCGACGCCGTGGCCAACGCCTTCGACCGGGTGGCGACGCGCGGGCACACCTTCGCCGACTTCCAGCAGCGCAACATCCGCACCACGCTGCGCAACCTGAAAGCGGTGCTCGAAGCCGCGCCGGGAGCGGCACCCGTGACCCCCTCGCCGTGACGGTCCGGGGGCCGGGCGCCGGTCAGACCGTCGCGAGCTGCGGGATCAGACGGAGCGCGTTGCCCCGGTAGATCCCCTGGAGCTGTTCCGGGGTGAAGGCCGGGTCCGCTTCGAGCGCGGGCAGCGCCAGCTCCGTGACCGTGTCTGCGGGGGCGGCGGGCCAGTCGGTGCCGAAGAGCACGCGGTCCGCCGGCACGTGGGTGAGGAGGGTCGCGGCGGGAGCCATGGGGCCCGCCGTGTCGTAGTAGAAGCGGCCGAGGTGGTCGCGGACGGCGCCGGGGTCGACCGGCGGATCGCAGAACCGTCCGAGGGCCTGCATGCGCGTCGCGATGTACGGCAGGAAGCCGCCCGCGTGCGGCAGGATCACCGAGATGTCCGGGAAGCGGTCCAGCGTCCGCCTGCTGATCATGTTGACGGCGGCGCGCGTGGTGTCCAGCAGGAAGTCGCACATGAAGTTCGGGATGCCCGGAACCGTCGCCGCGCCGGGCGGGCCGCCCGGGAGGTTGTGCGGGTGGGTGTCCACCACGGCGGAGCAGTCGTTCAGTTCGCCGAACAACCGGTCGTAGGACGGGTCCCCGAGGTAGACGCCGCCGTAGTTGGCGGTGACGTTCACGCCGACGGCGCCGAGCTGCCCGAGTCCGCGCCGCACGGCCCAGGACGAGGCGTCGGGGTCGTCCAGGAAGAGCGGCGCGTAGAACGCGAACCGTCCCGGATGCGAGTTCACGACCTCGATCATGGACTGCAGCGTGATGTTGACGGCCTCGCGCAGCTGCGCCGACGAACGGTACCGCGCCGGCAGCATGGGCTTCAGGACGGCCGTGGCGATCCCCGCCCCGTCCATGAACCGGACGGCGGCCGCGGTGTCGAGGCGCGTCCACGGCGGCAGCTGCCGCGCCTCGATCAGCCCGTGCTGCTCGGCCCACTCGCGCCACTCCGGCGCGCAGTAGTGGTGGTGCATGTCGATCTTCGACGGCGCCGGGCGTCCCCCGTCCGGCCCCGGGGCGTGGTCGCCCGGCACCGTACGGACGAGTTCGCCGGTGCCGACGGCCGCCATCACCGGCTCGTCCGCCGTCACCGGCGGGAGGGGTCGTCGCGAGGTGCGCGCAGAGTCCGGCATGCCAATCCACCGTCCGTCGGGTGCGGGTCCACTGGGTACGGGCCCACTCGGTACGGGCCCACTGGGTACGGGAGCTGACCCGTACGGGTCTACGTGGGCGAGGCCGCGGCGGCGGCCGCGGGGGCCGTCGGGGCCGTGGAGCCCACGGACTCCGGACCGAGGTTCACGGCCGTACGGGACGGATCCAGCTCGAGCCGCAGGTGCTGGAGGCCCCGGAACGCGGCCACCGGCCCCTGCAGCCAGGCACCCCCGGCCTCCTCGTCGTCGGCCAGCCGCATCCGCGGGAACTCCCGCAGGAGGCAGGAGAGCGCGATCTCCAGCTCCAGCCGCGCCAGCGGCGCTCCCAGGCAGTAGTGCGTACCGTGGCCGAAGCCCAGGTGCGTGCCCTGGATGCCCTCGCGCGTCACGTCCAGGACGTCGGGGTCCTCGAACTTCTCCGGGTCCCGGTTCGCCGAGGTGATGGCGATCTGGACCAGGGAGCCCCGGGGGATCAGCGTCCCGCGGACCTCGACGTCCTCGACGGCGTACCGGAAGGTCGACGTCTCCACGGACCCCTCGAACCGCACGATCTCCTCCACCGCCTGGGGGATCCGCCGCGGGTCCGTCCGCAGCCGCTCCAACTGGTCGGGCCGCTGCAGCAGGTTGAGTACGGTGTTGCCGATCTGGAACGCGGTGGTCTTGTGGCCCGCGAAGAAGATGACCCACATCGACGAGACGAGCTCCGCGTCGTCCAGGGCGTCCTCCGCCCGGATGAGGTCGCTGAGGAACGAGTCCGACGGGTTCTCGCGGGTGTGGGCGACGAGCCGCCCCAGCCGGTTCTGCAGCCACTCCTCGGCCGCCCTCAGCTCCGCCTTCAGCCGGGGGTCGAACCGGGCGCGCGTCACGACCGAGAACTGCTCCAGGATCTCGCCGCGGTCCGCGTCCGGGATGCCCATCAGCTCGCAGAGCACCGCGATGGGCAGCGGGAAGGCGAACGACGTCATCAGGTCGGCCGTGCCGCGCTCGCGGCAGTCGCGCAGGAGGTTCTCGGCGATCTCCGTGATCCTCGGCCTCATGGCCTCCACGCGCCGCGGCGTGAACGCGCTCCGCAGGCTCCGGCGCAGCCGGGTGTGCCGCGGCGGGTCCGAGAAGAGCACGTTGTCGTCGAGCGCGTCGAAGAAGCTGCCGTACACCGCGTGGTACGTCTCGATGGCCCCGCGCATGTTCTTGCTGAACCGCGGGTCCGAGAGGGCGTCCCGGGCGTCGTCGTAGCGGGTGATGAGGTAGGTGTCGACCCCGTGCGGCGGCGTCAGCCGGCACACCGGGGCCCGCTCGCGCAGCGCGGCGTAGGCGGCGTGGGGGCACGCCCGGTACTCCGGCGCGCCCGCGGACACGGCCGACACGATGTCGTGCAGCGCGCCGGCGTCCTCCGGAGCCGCCTTCGGTGCCGCGTTGTCCTGGGTCATGTTCCGCGCCCTCCGTGACACTCGGGTTCCCGGACCCAGCGGTTCCCCGCGGGCGCGGGCCGCGAAACGGCCCCCGCCCGATCGGGTGAGCCGCC
>NZ_JBEOXU010000007.1:30757-95573 GCF_040296725.1 Streptomyces sp. NPDC002044 | reverse complement strand
CGGATCGTCATGGAGCGCATCGACGTCGTCGGGCTCGTCGGATCCGAGGGCAAGCTCCCCGGAGAGATCAGCGGCGGCATGCGCAAGCGGGCGGGCTCAAACGCCGGCGGGGCTGGATTTGCCCCGGTGGGGCTGGTTTTGGCCCGGCCGGGCTGGATTTGGTCCCGCCGGGGGGGATAGGGCTCCGGCGGGGCTGGATTTGCCCCCGGTGGGGCTGGTTTTGGCACGGGCGGGGGTCAGTCGCGGGTTACGCGGAGTTCCTTGATGCCGTTCAGCCAGGCCGCGCGCAGGCGGCGCGGGTCCTCGCCGGTCAGGCGGAGGTCCGGGAGGGCGTCGGCCAGGGCGTTGAAGATCAGGTCGATCTCCATGACGGCCAGGGACTTGCCGAGGCAGAAGTGCGGGCCGCCGCCGCCGAAACCGAGGTGCGGGTTCGGGTCGCGGGTGATGTCGAAGAGCTCCGGGTTCCGGAAGACCTCGGGGTCGTGGTTGGCGGAGGAGTAGAACATCCCCACCCGGTCGCCCGCCTTGATCTTCTGGCCGCCCAGCTCGGTGTCCTGGGTGGCGGTGCGCTGGAAGGACACCACCGGCGTGGCCCAGCGCACGATCTCCTCCGCCGTGGTCGAGGGGCGGGTGGCCTTGTACAGCTCCCACTGCTCGGGGTGGGTCAGGAAGGCGTGCATGCCGTGGCTGATGGCGTTGCGCGTGGTCTCGTTGCCCGCGACGGCCAGCAGCAGCACGAAGAAGCCGAACTCGTCGGAGCCCAGGTTCCCCTGCCCCTCGGCCGCCACCAGCTGCGTGACGATGTCCTTCGCCGGACACTCCTTGCGGGCGGCGGACAGGTTCATGGCGTAGCCGATGAGCTCCATGGCCGCGTTGGCGCCGACCTCTTCGGTGATCGCGTACTCGGGATCGTCGTAGGCGATCATCTTGTTCGACCAGTCGAAGATCCGGGAACGGTCCTCCTGCGGTACGCCGATCAGCTCGGCGATGGCCTGGAGCGGCAGCTCGCACGCGACCTGGGTGACGAAGTCGAAGCTGCCGTCGGCCGAGGCGGCCACGGCCTCCTCGACGATCTGCCGGGCGCGGTCGCGCAGGGCCTCCTCCAGGCCGCGGACGGCCCGTGGGGTGAAGCCGCGCTGGACGATCTGGCGTACGCGGGTGTGTTCCGGCGGATCCATGTTCAGCATGATCAGGCGCTGGGCATCAATGGCATCACGCGGGATGTGCTCGTTGAAGCGGATGATCGCCGTGTTGGTGGTCGAGGAGTACAGCTCGGGGTGTGTGGACACGTACTTGACGTCCGCGTGCCGCGTCACGACCCAGTAGCCCTCGTCGTCGAAGCCGGTGATCCCCCGCCGCTGCGGACACCACCACACCGGTGCCGTCTGCCGCAGCTGGGCGAACTCCGGCAGCGGGACACGGCTTTGGAGCAGGTCGGGGTCGGTGGCGTCGAAGCCTTCGGGCAGCGCGGGGCAGGACATCGGGCGACTCCAAAGTCTGACGGCCCATCAGAAGTTGGCTTGAAGGTAGTAACGAGTTCTAGAAGTGACAAGGGTCGGCGCGCCAACTGTTGCGTGTGGAATCCGTGCAGGCCGCGTGCAAGACCCTTGCGTGGCGGGGCTCCTAGTCATAAGACTGCGGGGAGAACTAGAACGCGTACTAGTTCGGGCGGGGCGCCGGGACGGCCCGCCGCGCTGGCGCTGTGCAGGAGAGGACGAGCTCATGGCCGCGGAACCCGTCATCGTCGAAGCCGTACGCACCCCCATCGGCAAGCGCGGGGGCGCGCTCGCCAACCTCCATCCCGCCTACCTGCTCGGCGAGACCTACCGCGAACTCCTGGCACGGACCGGAATCCAGCCCGACTGCGTCGAGCAGATCGTCGGCGGCACCGTGACCCACGCCGGCGAGCAGTCGATGAACCCCGCCCGCAACGCCTGGCTCGCCATGGGGCTCCCGTACGAGACCGCGGCGACCACGGTGGACTGTCAGTGCGGCAGCTCCCAGCAGGCCAACCACATGGTCGCGAACATGATCTCCGGCGGCGTCATGGACATCGGCATCGCCTGCGGTGTCGAGGCCATGAGCCGGGTACCGCTGGGCTCGGGATCCAAGCACGGCCCGGGCAAGCCCTTCCCGGACGAGTGGAACGTCGACCTCCCCAACCAGTTCGAGGCCGCCGAGCGGATCGCCCGCCACCGCGGCCTGAGCCGTGAGGACGTCGACCGGCTGGGGGTGCTGTCCCAGGAGCGGGCCGCGGCCGCCTGGGCGGAGGAGCGCTTCAAGCGCGAGACGTTCGCCGTGCAGGTACCGACCACCGAGGAGGAGCAGGCCGCCGGGCAGGGCATGTGGCGGCTGGTCGACCGGGACGAGGGGCTGCGGGACACGAGCATGGAGGCGCTGGCCCGGCTCAAGCCGGTCATGCCGACCGCCGTGCACACCGCCGGGAACTCCTCGCAGATATCCGACGGGGCCGCCGCCGTGATGTGGGCCTCGCGCAAGATGGCCCGCGCCCTGAAGCTGCGGCCGCGCGCCCGGATCGTGGCGCAGACGCTGGTCGGCTCCGACCCGCACTTCCACCTCGACGGGCCGATCGACGCGACGCGCGCCGTGCTCGGCAAGGCGGGGATGTCGCTCAAGGACATCGACCTCGTGGAGATCAACGAGGCGTTCGCCTCGGTCGTCCTCAGCTGGGCCCAGGTCTTCGACCAGGACCTGGAGAAGGTCAACGTCAACGGTGGCGGCATCGCGCTCGGCCATCCCGTCGGCGCCACCGGCGCCCGGCTGATCACCACGGCGCTGCACGAGCTGGAGCGCCGCGACAAGGAGTTCGCGCTGATCACCATGTGTGCGGGAGGCGCGCTGGCGACCGGCACGATCATTCAGCGCCTGTGACCCCCGCGGGCGCGCACTGAACCCAGTGGGATGGGAAGACGAAGGCCCCGGTGGCCGGACCTGGGGAGGTCGGCCGTCGGGGCCTTCGCATGCGTACCGCTCGTGCTGTTCGTGCCGAGCGGGCTGTGGGTGCCGCTCGGGTCGAGCGTGCCGGCGCGTTCACTCCTGCTTCTACCGCTGGTGCGGGAGCAGGGACGGGTGGTGCTGGTGATGCTGTTTCGGTGTCTGCTGCCACTGGGGATGCCAAGCCGGGTCCGGCTTAGTACCAGTGGTGCGACTGCCAGAAGTTCCAGGCGCCGACGGGGCTGCCGTAGCGGGAGTTCATGTAGTCCAGGCCCCACTTGATCTGGGTGGCCGGGTTGGTCTTCCAGTCGGAGCCCGCGGAGGACATCTTCGAGGCCGGCAGGGCCTGGACGAGGCCGTAGGCGCCCGAGGAGGAGTTCGTGGCGGTGTGGTTCCAGCCGCTCTCGCGGGACACGATGTTGTTGAACGCCGCGAACTGCGCGGGGTCCTTGATCATCTGCTGCGCGACCGCCTTGGCGTTCATCGGGGCGGCCTGCGCGGGGACCGTGGCGAGCATCGAGCCGGCGACACCCAGGGCGAGAACGGAGCCCACGAGGGTCTTCTTGGAAGCGGCGATGCGGCGGATGACGGTGTTGGACACGGAAAGCCTTTCACAGGGGACAGGATCTGCCGCAGGCATGCCGGAGACATGCGTGAGCCACTCACGCGGTGGAGAGGGGTTCGTCGGCGGCGGGTGAAGCACCCGTGCCGCCTTGCGACTCATCCAGTTCTACAGACGCCCCGACCCCCTGGCAACGACGCCACTTACTAGCGCCCCTCGCAGTCGGTGCGGATCGGCCCCCCGGGGCCGTGATCACCATCCGTGCAGGTGGGGGGCGGTTCATAGGGGTTGATAAAGGGCTTTTAAGGGACCTATTGGGGCTACTATTCCGGCTCGTATGTGACGTGGGTCCTGTGGGGCGGGTCACCGGCGAGGGCCCCGAATCTCACGCTGAGCGACCGCCCGCACCCCTTTCGGGGAGGTGGTGCAAAAGGTGCTAAACCCCTGAATCGAAGGAAATTGGGGCATCGAACGCCGCTTTGCGCGTCGCCCGCCGCAGCGCCTTCAGCAGCGTGGCCCCCAGCGTCAGCGTCAGTACGACGGTCAGCGCGGCCCGGCCCAGGTCCCAGCCCAGCGAGGTCGCCAGGCAGTACGCGACGAAGCGCGCCAGGTTCGCGCCCACCGGATCCCCGGGGTGGAAGGAGATGCCCTGCCCCATGCCCTGAAGGATCACCCAGCCCTGCAGGTTCATGATCGTGCCGTACGCGAACGAGCCCACGAAGCCGTACGCCGCCAGCATCAGCAGTTCCGCCCGGCCCCGGACGCGCTCGGGGCCCGGCAGCAGCCCGGCGCCCAGCGAGAACCAGCCCAGCGCCAGCATCTGGAACGGCATCCACGGCCCGACCCCGCCGGTCAGCAGCGCGGACGCGAACATGGTCACCGAGCCGAGGACGAACCCGAAGCCCGGCCCGAGGACGCGGCCGCTGAGCACCATCAGGAAGAACATGGGCTCCAGTCCGGCGGTCCCCGCGCCCAGCGGTCTCAGCGCCGCCCCGACGGCCGCGAGCACGCCGAGCATCGCCACCGCCTTGGCGTCCATGCCGTTGTCCGCGATGGTCGCGACGACGACGCCGACCAGCAGGGGCAGCAGCGCGGCGAAGAGCCACGGGGCGTCCTGCGAGTGCGCGAGGCCGGACTGCCGGTCGGCGAGGAGCGGCCAGCCGAAGGCGGCGATGCCGATGAGGGTGACCAGGACGAGGGCGGCCGCGGCCCGGGGCCCGATCCGTACGGGGCGGGTCGCGGTACGGCCCGGTGCGCGGTCGGCGGCGCGGCCCCCGGGGCGGCCTGAGGTGTGGCCTGAGGTGTGGTCTGAGCGGTGGCCTGAAGGGTGGCGGGTCACGGGGCCTCCGCCGGTTCGAGGGAGTCACGGGCGGCTGAGCCGTCGGCGGCGAGGGCCCGGGCGACCTGGGCCACCGTGAGCCAGTGGCCCGGCGCCAGGATCTTGGCCACCTGGGGGGCGAAGGCCGGGGAGGACACGACGACCTCGGCGGTCGGCCCGTCGGCGACGATCTCGCCGCCGGCCAGGATGACCACCCGGTGCACCAGCTCGGCGGCCAGCTCCACGTCGTGGGTGGCCAGGACGATGGCGTGGCCCTCCGCCGCCAGGGCCCGCAGGATCTCGATCAGGCGGGCCTTGGCGGCGTAGTCCAGACCGCGCGTGGGCTCGTCGAGGAGCAGCAGTGCGGGGCGGCCGGTCAGCACCAGGGCCAGGGCGAGGGCCAGGCGCTGCCCCTCGGACAGGTCCCGCGGGTGCGTGTCGTCGGCGACGTCCGGGAGCAGGGCGGTGACCAGGTCCCGGCAGGTCCCGGGGGCCGCGCCCGCGTCGGAGTCCGCGGCGGCGCACTCGCCGGCGACGGTGTCGGCGTACAGGAGGTCGCGGGGCTCCTGAGGGACGAGGCCCACGCGCCGGACCATCTCCGGCGGCGGGGTGCGGTGCGGGGTGCGGCCGCCGACGGTGACGGAACCGGAGGCGGGGGCGACCGTGCCGACGAGGGCGGACAGGAGGGTGGACTTGCCGGCGCCGTTGCGGCCCATGAGGGCGATGACCTCGCCGGGGGCCACGGCGAGGTCGATGCCGTGCAGGACCTCCGCGCGGCCGCGCCGGACGGTGAGGTTCCTGGCGTCGGCCGGTCCCGTGCCGGGTCCCGTGCCGGGGGCTTCGGTGGTGGGGCCGGTGCGCCGGAGCAGGCGTGCGAGCAGCCCGGGGGCTCCGCTGTCGGGGGCTCCGCCCCCGGACCCCCGCGCCTCAAACGCCGGCGGGGCTGGATGGGCCGGCCGCTGTGTGCCGGGAGGGCCGGACCGGGTGGGGGCTGCCGGGGGCCGGGGCGCCGGCGCCGTCGGGGGCTGGGTCAGGCGGGTGTGGAGGGGGGTGGCCCGCCGGCGGGCGTCGCGGACCGACAGGGGGAGCGGGGACCAGCCCGCCAGGCGGCCCAGGGAAACCACCGGCGGATGGACGGGCGAGACGGCCATGACCTCGGCCGGGGTGCCGAGGACGGGGGCCGCCCCCGGGGCGGGCAGGAGCAGTACCCGGTCGGCGTACTGCACCACCCGCTCCAGCCGGTGCTCCGCCATCAGGACGGTGGTGCCGAGGTCGTGCACCAGCCGCTGGAGGACGGCCAGGACCTCCTCGGCGGCCGCCGGGTCCAGCGCGGACGTCGGCTCGTCCAGCACCAGGACCTTCGGGTGCGGGGTCAGTACCGAGCCGATCGCCACCCGCTGCTGCTGGCCGCCCGAGAGGGTGGCGATGGGCCGGTCGCGCAGCTCGTTCAGGCCGAGGAGGTCGAGGGTCTCCTCCACCCGGCGCCGCATGACGGCGGGCGCCAGGCCCAGGGACTCCATCCCGTACGCGAGCTCGTCCTCCACCACGTCCGTCACGAAGTGCGCGAGGGGGTCCTGCCCGACCGTGCCGACCACGTCCGCCAGCTCGCGCGGCTTGTGCGTGCGCGTGTCGCGGCCCGCGACGGTCACCCGGCCGCTCAGCCTGCCGCCCGTGAAGTGCGGGACCAGCCCGCAGACCGTGCCCAGCAGGGTGGACTTGCCGACGCCCGACGGCCCCACGAGGAGCGTCAGCTCGCCCTCCGGGACCTCCAGGTCGACGCCGCGGAGGGAGGGGGCGTCCGCGCCCTCATAGGTCACCGACACCTGTTCGAAGCGGATCACGGCGAAGCCTCCTTGGGCGGTACGGGTGCCACGAAGGCGGGCAGCAGGCCGATCAGGACCGCGGCCGCGGGCCAGACCGGCAGGGTGGGGGCGATCAGCGGGACCACACCGGGGTGCAGGCCCTCGGGGTCGAGGGTGCCCGCGTGGACGAGGAGGGCCGCGACGGCAGCCCCCGAACCGGAGACCAGCCAGGCGCGCGCGCCCCAGCGGTCGGGGCGGTAGCGGGTGCGGACCGACCGGCGGCCGCCGAGCCGCAGGCCCGCGAGGGCGAGGAGCAGGCCGATGCCGAGTACGGGGAGCCCGTGCGCCGCCCCCTGCGCGGCCAGCAGCCCGTACGTGCCCGCGCACATGCCGAGCAGGCCGCCGAGGGTGAGGACGTTGGTGGTGTGCCGGACGGCGGGCGGGACGTCGGCGGTGCGGCCGTAGCCGCGGGCGTCCATCGAGGCGGCGGTGGCGACGGAACGCTCCAGGGCGCCCTCCAGCACCGGCAGGCCGATCTGCAGGACGGCCTTGACCCCGCCGGTGGGGCGGCCGCGCAGCCGTCGGGCGGTCCGCAGCCGGACGACGTCGGCCACCATGTTCGGCGCGAAGGTCATGGCGACGACGACGGCGACCCCGGCCTCGTACAGGGCGGCCGGGAGGGACTTCAGCAGCCGGGCCGGGTTGGCGAGGGCGTTCGCGGCGCCCACGCAGACGAGGAGGGTGGCGAGCTTGGCCCCGTCGTAGAAGGCGAAGACCAGTTGTTCGGCGGTGACCCTGCCGCCGAACCGGATGCCCTGCGCCCAGGCGGGCAGCGGGACCTCGGGGAGCGTGAACAGGGTGTGCGAGCCGGGGATGGGGGAGCCGAGCAGCATGGAGAAGACGAGGCGCAGGCCGATGACGAACAGGCCGAGCTTGAGGAACGCCCCGTAGGAGCGGGCCCAGGGCGCGGCGGTGCGGCGGGCCGCGACGACGTAACCGGCCACGCCCACGATCAGGCCGAGGACGAGCGGGTTGGTGGTGCGGGAGGCGGCGGTGGCCAGGCCCAGGGCCCAGAGCCACCACGCGCCCGCGTGCAGGGCGTTGCCGCGGGTCGCCAGCGGCGGCTGCCAGAGCCTGCGGCGCTCGTACGGAGCCCCCGGTGCGGGGCCGGCCGGCTCCCGGGCGCCACCGCGGCGGCCGTCCGGAACCTCGCGGTCCGCCGCCGCGGCCCGTGGGCCGGGGAAACGGTCCGGGCGGGGTGCGGGCGGGGTCATCGGCCCCGGCGCCGGGACTGCCAGACGCCGGCCGCCGCCAGGGCCGCCACCGCGGCGATGCCCGCCAGCAGGCCCGCCGAGGGGCCGCCGCCGGGGGACGGCGTGGACGAGGACGGTGTGGACGAGGACGGCGTGGACGGGGACGCCGTGGACGAGGGCGCCGTGGTGGGGGAGCCGGTGGCTGCCGGGGCGTCCGCCATCGGCTCTCCGCAGCCCTGCTTCGGGTAGCCGGAGATCGCGCACAGCAGCGCGGCGCCGTTGTAGCGCAGCGGTTTGGCGACCGCCGCGAGGGCCTCGGCCGCGGTGGCGTCCGGCGCCACCTGAGCGCAGGCCGTGCGCGGTGCGTCCTGCGGCGGGGCGTCGCCCGCAGGGGCGTCCGCGGGGACGCCGAAGTCGACGACCAGGGCCACGCGCTTGCGGCCCGCGACCGGGCCGGTGCTCCCGCAGACCGCTTCGAAGTCGGCCGGGGTCCGCGGCCGCGCCGCCTCGTCCCCGGCGTCCTTGCTCACCGCGAAGCGGAAGCCCTGCACGGAGCCGTCCGCCGGACGGGCCATCGAGGGGCCCTGGGTGGCGTACGTCCACTGCCCGCCCGCGCCCCCGGAGCCGCCCGCGCCGTCCCAGAAGGACCAGTAGCGGTAGCCCGCCGCCAACGCCGGGGCGGCGGCCAGGACGGAGAGGACCGTACCGAGGGCCAGGGCGAAGGCCACGGCCCGGGCGGCCGGCCCGCGACGGGCGATGGCCCGGCCCGGACGGGGGCGCCGGGAGCCGTGCCCCTCGGGGCCGGCCGGGTGCGGCGGCGGACGGCGGCGCATCAGAGCTGGTTCTTCTTCCGGCGGCCGCTCAGCAGGACGCCGATGCCCATGCCGGCCGCGGCGCCCGCGCCGACGATCCACCAGACGTTGCTGCCGCCCGAGTCGCCGTCCTTGCCGCTGTCCACCTTCGTGGCGCCGGTGTCCGCGCCCTGCGGGGCCGGGCCGGTCGCGTTCAGCTGGGCGACGAGGTCGGCGCCGCCGAAGGACTTCGGGTCGGTGCCCGTGGCGTGCGCGGCCAGGATGAGCGTGCCGAGGGCGGCCGGGCTGTCCTTCGCCCACGCCGCCGAGTTGGTCTTGAGCCACTCCAGCGCGCCCGCCGCCGACTGCCCGTGTCCGGCCGCGGCCAGGGCGATCACCGCGTCGGCGGTGTTGCCGGTGTCGGCGGTCGGCTGGTCCGCGCCCGGGGTCAGGGCCGTGAGGTGGCCGTCCTTCTTGAGGGTTTCCGCGAGGTAGCCGGCCGCGCCCTGGGCGGCGGCCGCCGGGTCGGCGGAGGCCGCCGGGCAGACCAGCGGGGCCGCCGGGGTGTCCGTGGCCGACTGCGGCACGGCCGCGCCCTTGCCGAGGCCGGCGAGCGTCGCGGCGGCCGTCGCGTCGGGGTTGGCGAGGAGCTTGCCGTCGACGGGCTGGTACGCGAACGCGCCCCGGTCGGCGGCCGGTTCGGCGGCGCAGCCGAGCTGGAAGGGGAGCAGGCCCTCGTACGCCGACTTGCCGGCCTTGGACCGGACCTCGGCCGGCTTCTCGCCGGCCACCGCGAGCGCGCTGATCACCAGGGCGGTGGAGTTGGCCTCGCTCGGGGAGCCCGGGACGTACGCCCAGCCGCCGTCCTCGTTCTGCACCGACTTCAGCCAGCCCACGGTCTTCGCGACCGCGGCGTCCTGGCCGCCGAGGGCCTTCAGCGCCTGCACGGCCGCGGCCGCGGCGTTCGTGTCGTACATCGTCTTCTCGTCGCACGCCGCGGCCGGGTCGGCGCGGAAGGAGGCGTAGGCGCCGTTCGCGCAGCTCTGGCCGACCAGCCAGTCGACGGCCTGCTGGGCGGGCCTGACGCCCGCCGTGTGCTGGGCGAGCAGCGCGAAGGACTGCCGCCACACGCCGTCGTACGTCGGGTCGTTCTTGCCGTACAGGCCGGAGGGGATCACCGGGGGTGCGGACGGGGAGGCGGGCGGCGCGGTGTCGGCGAGGGCTGCGGGGGCGGCGCCCACGCAGAGCACGGCGGAGGCGGCGAGCGCGGCGGCGCTGCGGCGGACGATCATGGGGCGGGTGCCTCTCGTGCTGGGGAGCGGGAGGCAGGCACGCGCAGGCACCGGGCTCCGGCTCCGTTTACCTCGACGGTGCCGGCCGCCGGGGGACCCGGCGGCACGAGCCGCGCACCTCCGCTACGGGGCATTCCGGCTCCCCACCCGGCGGGGGCCGAGGCGGGTCACGGTTGCGGGTCAGCGCCGGAATCGCACCGGCTTCCCCCCGTACGGAAGTGTGGACGACCTGCCCACTGTACCGGCCCGTAGCGTCCGTGCCCGGGGCGCCGGCCCGCCGCACCCCTTACCGGGCCGCGGCCGCGGGGGTCCCCGTACGGCTCACAGCGCCCGGTACGCCACCGGATCGCTGCCCGGGACCGCCTCCGCGCGGCCCTGCTTCACCAGGCGCCGCAGGTGCGCTTCCGCTTCCGAGACGGCGATGTTCCGGGAGCCGTACGGGATCTGCTCCCAGGGCCGGTTCCACTCCATCCGCTCCGCCAGCGCCCACGGGGTCAGCGGCTCGGCGAGCAGCTCCCACAGCCCGGTCAGCCGCTCCTCGTGGTGGTCCAGCAGCTCCCGCACCCGGGCGGGGGCGTCGGTGAAGGCGTGCTGGTGGGCCGGGAGGACCTCGGCGGGGCGCAGCCGGCCGATGCGTTCGAGGGAGTCGAGGTAGTCGCCGAGGGGGTCGGTGACCCGGGTCACGCCGTGCTCGTCGGGGGCCTCGTACAGGCCGATGTGGGGCGAGATGCCGGGCAGCAGGTGGTCCCCGGAGAAGAGGCGGCCGTTGCCGGGGAGCTGGGCGGGATGGTCCTCCTCCAAGTGGAGGCAGACGTGGCCGGGGGTGTGTCCGGGGGTCCAGATGGCCCGCAGCCGGCGGCCCGCGAGGGGGAGCAGCTCGGTGGGGACGATCTCCCGGTCGGGGACGGCGGCCCGCAGCCCGGGCAGGGTCCGCATGCGGCCGCTCGCGCGGGCGGCGCGGAGCGGGGCGACGTGTTCCTCGGGGGCTCCGGCGGCGGCGAGCTTCTCGCTCATGTAGTCGAACCAGACGCCGGGTTCGCAGGCGCGGGTGCGCACGACGACCTCGGTGTCGGCGGCGTGCATGGCGATCCAGGCCCCGGATGCCTCCCTGACCTGGCCGGACAGGCCGTGGTGGTCGGGATGGTGGTGGGTGATGACGACGCCGTGGACGTCGGCGACGGACGTGCCGAGGGCGGCGAGACCGCCGGCCAGGGCGTCCCAGGAGTCGGGGTCGTCCCAGCCGGTGTCGATGAGGACGGGGCCGCGGTCGGTGTCGAGGACGTGCACGAGGGTGTGGCCGAGCGGGTTGTCGGGGATGGGGACCTTGACGGCCCAGACGCCTCCGCCGTGGTCGGTGACCTGCGGGTTCGGTTGTGGGGTCACCTCTGACGCCGTCGGTGGGGCGGGGTGCGGGGCGGGGTGCGGGGCCGCCTCCGGCGTCGCCCGTGGTGGTGCCTGCGGGGTGGTGTGTGACGTGTCCTCCGGCATGAGGGCCCCTGTCTGTGACCTGTCGGCGCACCTGTCCGTGACCCGACGGCGAACGAGAACTTGTTGCAGTAGTAGCCCAAGTCGACCATCTTCGGACGCGTCTGACTAGTCGTTGGATCTTCTCCGCCGTTCTGTCCTGGCCGTGGACTCCTAGAACTAGAACTGGTATCAGTTCGGGAACGCCAAGCCGCAGGAGGCATCAGCCATGACGGAGCTCGTGGAACACGGACAGCTGTTCATCGGCGGGGAATGGACGGATCCACTGGGCACCGGGACGATCCAGGTCGTCTCCCCCCACACCGAGCAGGTCATCGGCTCCGTCCCGCACGCCTCGGAGGCGGACGTCGACCGCGCGGTCGCGGCCGCGCGCAGGGCCTTCGACTCCGGGCCCTGGCCGCGGATGAGCCTGGAGGAGCGGATCGAGGTCGTCTCCCGGATCAAGGACGCCATCGCCGTCCGGCACGAGGAGATCGCCCGCTCCATCAGCTCCCAGAACGGCTCCCCGTACTCCTGGAGCGTCCTGGCCCAGGCGCTCGGGCCGATGATGGTCTACGACGCCGCGATCACCGTCGCGCGCGCCTACCCGTACGAGGAGCACCGCCAGGGCGCCCTCGGGCCGATCCTGGTGCGCCGCGAGCCGGTGGGGGTCGTCGCGGCCGTCATCCCGTGGAACGTGCCGCAGTTCGTGGCGGCGGCGAAACTCGGCCCCGCGCTGCTCAGCGGCTGCTCCGTCATCCTGAAGCCCTCCCCGGAAGCCCCGCTCGACTCCTACATCCTCGCCGACATCGCACGCGAGGCCGGGGTGCCGGAGGGCGTGCTGTCGATCCTGCCCGCCGACCGGGAGGTCAGCGAGTACCTGGTCGGGCACCCCGGCGTCGACAAGGTGGCCTTCACCGGCTCGGTCGCCGCCGGACGGCGCGTGATGGAGGTCGCCGCCCGCAACCTCACCCGCGTCACCCTCGAACTCGGCGGCAAGTCCGCCGCCGTCGTCCTCCCCGACGCCGACGTGGCGGCCGCCGTCGCCGGGATCGTGCCCGCGGCGTGGATGAACAACGGCCAGGCCTGCGTGGCCCAGACCCGCGTCCTCGCACCGCGCGGCCGGTACGGGGAGGTGGCCGAGGCCCTCGCGGCCGCGGCGGGCGCCCTCGTCGTCGGCGACCCCCTCGACCCGGCCACCCAGCTCGGCCCGCTGGTGGCCCGGCGCCAGCAGCAGCGCTCCCTGGACTACATCCGCATCGGCCAGGAGGAGGGCGCGAAGATCCTCACCGGCGGCGGCCGCCCGGCGGACCAGGAGCGCGGCTGGTACGTGGAGCCCACCCTCTTCGGCGACGTCGACAACTCCATGCGGATCGCGCGGGAGGAGATCTTCGGGCCGGTCGTCTGCCTCATCCCGTACGGGGACGAGGAGGAGGCCCTGCGCATCGCCAACGACTCGGAGTTCGGGCTGAGCGGGAGCGTCTGGACGGGGGACGTCGAGCACGGCATCGACTTCGCCCGCCAGGTCCGCACGGGCACCTTCAACGTGAACACCTTCAGCCTCGACATGCTGGGCCCCTTCGGCGGCTACAAGAACAGCGGCCTGGGGCGGGAGTTCGGCCCGGAGGGGCTCGGCGAGTACCTGGAACACAAGATGATCCACCTGCCCGCGGGCTACGGGGCGGGAGCCTGATGGGCGACCGCTGGCAGGTCGAGGTGGACCGCGGGGTCTGCATCGGCTCGGGGATGTGCGTCAACCACGCCCCGGACGGCTTCGCCCTCGACACCGCGCGCCAGTCGCACCCGCGCACGCCGCAGACGGACGCGAACGAACCGGTCCTCACGGCGGCGGAGGGCTGCCCGGTCGAAGCCATCCTGATCACCCTGGCCGCCACGGGCGAACCGGTCTTCCCCCCGGAGGACTAGCCCGCCCCCGGGCCGGGTGCACCGAACGGGCTCGGAGCGGGAGGGTGGGCTGCGCAGCGCCGCCCGCACGGCGCGGACCCTGGACGAGCGGGCGCCCCGGGCCGCGGTGCGGGTGGCGGCCGGCGGACGTTCCGTGGTCGGCTCGGCGCGCGAAGTGGCGGGCGCCACCGGCCGGCCGCCCGCCTCCGGCGGGTGGGGGGACGGGACTTCGGGCGGGTGCCCGCGTGCCTCCGCCCCACCGGCAGGATCAGGCCGTTTCCGGGGACGTCAGGTCGATCAGGCGGCAGACCGTCTCGATGTCGATCTTGACCTGGGCTATCGAGGCGCGGCCCGACAGCCAGGTGATCAGCGCCGAGTGCCAGGTGTGCTCGATGACGCGGACCGCCGAGAGCTGTTCCGCCGTCGGCGGGGCCTCCAGGCCCATCGCGTCCAGGATGATCGCCGTCGTCAGCCGGGACACCGTGTCCACCTCGGGGCTCACGCTGCGGTCCGCGAACGTCAGTGCCCGCACCATCGCGTCGGCCAGGTGCGGTTCCCGCTGGAGGGCGCGGAAGGCGCGCATCAGCGTCTCCGCGACGCGGGCCGCCGGGTCGTCGCCCGCCGGCGGGCGTTTGCGCAGCGTGGCGTGCATGTGCTGGAGCTGGTCCTGCATGGTGGCGACGAGCAGGTGCACCTTGGACGGGAAGTAGCGGTACAGCGTGCCGAGCGCGACGCTGGACGATTCCGCGACCTCGCGCATCTGCACCGCGTCGAAACCGCCCCGGCTGGCCAGTTGGGCGCTGGCGTGCAGGATCCTGCGGCGGCGCGCCTCCTGGCGCTCCGTCAGGGGCGGGGACGCCGGCGTGGTGACGCCCTTCGCTTCCGCTGTCATGTGTCCCGTTCCATGGCGTTCCGTGTCGTGTGCGGGGGGCAGATGGGGGCAGGTTCCGGGCTGATCCGGAGCCAGCATGCCAGGCGCCGGAGTCGTGGCGCGAATCACCTGCTCCGCCTCTTACGGTGTAGTTTCCGGCCGGTAGATTCAATGGTCTTCGACGGATCAAGTCTGAAACTTGTTCTACATTATCCGAGCGGTTACGCTCCGGCGAAAGTGCAGGGAGATGGGGGCCGAGAGTGACCGCTGAGGCCATGGTGACAAGCCCTTTCACGGGTTCCGCCACTGACGGCGACCGTCCGATGCGCATCGCACTGCTCACCTATAAGGGGAACCCGTTCTGCGGCGGGCAGGGCGTCTACGTCCGTCACCTCTCGCGCGAGCTCGTACGCCTGGGACACTCCGTCGAGGTCATCGGCGCGCAGCCCTACCCGGTCCTCGACACGGGCGCCACGCTCACCGAGCTGCCGAGCCTGGACCTCTACCGGCACCCCGACCCCTTCCGGACCCCGGGGCGCGACGAGTACCGGGACTGGATCGACGCCGTCGAGGTCGCCACCATGTGGACCGGCGGCTTTCCCGAGCCGTTGACGTTCTCACTCCGGGCCCGGCGCCACCTCGCCGCCCGCGCGGGCGAGTTCGACGTCGTCCACGACAACCAGACCCTCGGCTACGGCCTGCTGGGCGACCTCGGCGCACCCCTGGTCACCACCATTCACCACCCCATCACCGTCGACCGGCAGCTTGACCTCGCCGCCGCCAAGGACCGCCGCAAGCGGGCCTCCGTGCGCCGCTGGTACGGCTTCACCCGCATGCAGGGCCGGGTCGCCCGCCGCCTGCCCTCCGTACTGACCGTCTCCGGCTCCTCCAAGCAGGAGATCGCCCAGCACCTCGGCGTCCGGGACGAGCGCATCCACGTCGTCCACATCGGCGCCGACACCGACCTCTGGTCGCCCGACGCGTCCGTCGCCGAGGTCCCCGGCCGCATCGTGACCACCTCCAGCGCCGACGTCCCGCTCAAGGGCCTCGTCCACCTCGTCGAGGCGCTCGCCAAACTGCGCACCGAGCAGCCCGCCGCCCACCTCGTCGTCGTCGGCAAGCGCGCCGAGAAGGGGCCGGTCGCCCGCGCCATCGAGACGTACGGGCTCCAGGACGCCGTGCGCTTCGTCAAGGGCATCACCGACGCCGAACTCGTCGATCTCGTCCGCAGCGCCCAGATCGCCTGCGTCCCCTCCCTGTACGAGGGCTTCTCGCTGCCGGCCGCCGAGGCCATGGCCACCGGCACCCCGCTCGTCGCCACCACCGGCGGCGCGATCCCCGAGGTCGCCGGCACCGACGGCGAGACCTGCCTCGCCGTGCCGCCCGGCGACGCGGGCGCCCTCGCCGCCGCGCTGGGCCGGATGCTCGGCGACCCCGAGCTGCGCGCCAGACTCGGCGCCGCCGGGCGCGAGCGGGTCCTGACCCGCTTCACCTGGGCCAAGGCCGCCGAGGGCACCGCCGCGCACTACCGCGCCGCCATCGCGGCGGCGGCCGCCCGTACCCCCGGTACCCGGTGACCTTCGGCTCCGCCCGGTCCCACCGATCCACGCCCCCCCCCGGCCCCCACCCCCTCCACCCCCGCGACCGCGAAGGCAGGACCCCGTGCTGACCGTCGATTTCTCCCGGTTCCCGCTCGCCGCAGGCGACCGCGTACTCGACCTGGGCTGCGGCGCAGGCCGGCACGCCTTCGAGTGCTACCGGAGAGGCGCCCAGGTGGTCGCCGTCGACCGCAACGGCGAGGAGATCCGCGAGGTCGCCAAGTGGTTCGCCGCCATGAAGGAGGCCGGCGAGGCCCCGGTCGGCGCCACCGCCACCGCGATGGAGGGCGACGCGCTCGCGCTGCCCTTCCCCGACGACTCCTTCGACGTCGTCATCATCTCCGAGGTGATGGAGCACATCCCCGACGACAAGGGCGTGCTCGCCGAGATGGTCCGCGTCCTCAAGCCCGGCGGCCGCATCGCCATCACCGTCCCGCGCTACGGCCCCGAGAAGATCTGCTGGACGCTCTCCGACGCCTACCACGAGGTCGAGGGCGGCCACATCCGCATCTACAAGGCCGACGAACTGCTCGGCAAGATGGAGGCCGCCGGCCTCAAGCCGTACGGCACGCACCACGCCCACGGGCTGCACTCCCCGTACTGGTGGCTCAAGTGCGCCTTCGGCGTCGACAACGACCAGGCGCTGCCCGTCAAGGCGTACCACAAGCTCCTGGTCTGGGACATCATGAAGAAGCCCCTCGCCACCCGCCTCGCCGAGCAGGCCCTCAACCCGGTCATCGGCAAGTCCTTCGTGGCGTACGCGACCAAGCCGCACCTCCCCGTCGGCGCCGCCCAGTGACCTCACCCGGGCGCACCGAACCGGAACACCTGGTCCTGGAGGGCGTACTGACCGCCGAGGAGGCCGCGCTGACCGTCGCCGGCATCCTCGCCGCGCAGCGGCCGGACGGCGCCATCCCGTGGTTCCGCGGCCACCACCTCGACCCGTGGGACCACACCGAGGCCGCCATGGCCCTGGACGCGGCCGGCGAGCACGAGGCCGCCGGGCGGGCGTACGCCTGGCTGGTCCGCCACCAGAACCGGGACGGCTCCTGGTACGCGGCCTACGCCGACCGGCCCGACGGGGTGGACACCGCCGAACCGCAGGACGCGAGCCGGGAGAGCAACTTCACCGCGTACATAGCCGTCGGCGTCTGGCACCACTACCTGTCCACCGGCGACGACGCCTTCCTGGACCGTATGTGGCCGGCCGTCTACGCGGCCGTGGAGTGCGTACTGACCCTCCAGCAGCCCGGCGGCGAGATCGGCTGGAAGCGGGAGGCCGACGGCACGCCCGTCACCGACGCCCTGCTCACCGGCTCCTCCTCCATCCACCAGGCGCTGCGCTGCGCCCTGGCCATCGCCGAGCACCGCGAGGAGCCGCAGCCCGACTGGGAGCTCGCGGCGGGCGCCCTGCGGCACGCCATCCGGCGCCACCCGGAGCGCTTCCTCGACAAGAACCGCTACTCGATGGACTGGTACTACCCGGTCCTGGGCGGGGCCCTGACCGGAGCCGAGGCGGCGGAGCGCCTCGCGGAGCGCTGGGACGAGTTCGTGGTCCCCGGCCTGGGCGTGCGCTGCGTCCTGCCGAACCCGTGGGTCACGGGCGGAGAGTCCTGCGAGCTGGCGCTCGCGCTGTGGGCGACCGGGAGCTCCGACCGGGCGCTGGACATCCTGCGGTCGATCACGCACCTGCGCGCGGACAATGGCATGTACTGGACGGGTTACGTGTTCCAGGACGGGGCGGTCTGGCCGGTGGAGCAGACGACCTGGACCGCCGGGTCCCTGCTGCTCGCCGTCGCGGCGCTGGGCGGGGACGAGGCCACCACCGAGGTGTTCGGCGGGGCCTCGCTCCCGGCCGGGCTGGAGCCCGACTGCTGCGGCTGACCGGACGCCGCCGGTACCGGACCGGCGGGGGTGTCAGCGGCGGACGGGGCAGCGACAGGCGTGTCAGCGGCGGTAGAGCCAGCCGGCGACGGCGTGGCCTATGAGCAGGTAGGCCACGGCCGCGACACCGTAGCCGACGACGACCTGGACCCATTCGCGGCTGAAGGTGAAGAGGTCGTAGGACCATCCGGCCAGCCAGGAGGCGGCGTCGTGGATGAAGTCGACGAGGCCGTTCGCCTGGTTGGCCTCCAGCAGGTACAGCAGGATCCAGAGGCCGATCACGAAGGCGAGCACGTCCGCCACCAGTGCGACGGCACGGCCTGCCTGACTGCTTCCCCGGGTACGCGTCCGCGTGTGTGATGTCATACGGCCCGTGTTGCCGCCCGGGCGTGTCGTAAACGTGCCGTAAAGGCGAACGTGTACCCGAACGGGCCCTCCTGGAGGGCGGATCAGGACATCCCGGGCGAGGCTGCGGAAGACACCTCAGTCCCCGGAGGCAATCGTGTCCGTACCCACAACCGTCCGATTCCGTCGATCCCTCGCCGCGGTGGTCCTGTCCACGTCGCTGCTGGCCGGTGCCACCGCGTGCGGCAGCGGCGGTGAGAGCAGGGCCCAGGGCGAGAGCGTCTCCATGGCCTCGGCCGCCGAACTGGCGGCCCTCGCCGCCGCCGTGCCGGCCGCGAACGAGGCCGACGAGGCCGCGGCCGCGACGCCGTCGCCCAGTACGAGCGCCGAGAAGCAGAAGTTCGCCAAGACGCGGTTCGTCGCCAACGCCGGTCTCGCGGCCGGGGCGACCTACCAGTGGATCATCAAGCCGTACCAGGCGGGCAAGTTCAAGAAGGGCACGAAGGGACGTACGTTCGCGCTGGTCAAGGCCGGTCTCGCCGGTGCCTTCGCCTACAACAGGCTGAAGGCCGCAGGTGACAACGCCAAGGGCGACCCGCTGCTGTCCAAGGCGATGGTCCCGCTGACGGCGGGCATCGAGTCCCTCAAGGGCCTCGGCACCAAACTCCGCAAGGGCCAGGCGGGCGACGCCGACATCGGCGCCTTCCAGGACGTCATCAACGGCGTCAAGGAAGCCGGCAAGAGCGCGGGAGCCACGGTGACCGACAAGGTGCCCAGCGTCTCCCAGCTCGGCGGGTAGCCGGCGGGCACGCGACCGGGAGCGGGGCGGCCGGCGGTTCCGGCCGCCCCTTCCGGCTGCGCGGAGCGCCGTCGGGACTGTTTCAATGGGGCGTGATCGAAATCGTGGCTGTCGTCCTCGGGGCGGCCGGGGCCGGCTGGCTGCTCCGCCGCAAGCACCTGCGCCGGGTGGTCGCCGGACCGGCGGCCGGGATCCCCTGCATGGTGCGCAACCCGGCCGGGGCGGGCCGCTGGCGTCCGGGCCGGGTGTACGCCGGCCAGGGCACGGCCCGCTGCGTCCCCGGGCGGGGCGACCCCGTCCCGCTGCCGGGCGGCCGCGCCACCGCCGTCCGGGCACCCTCCGTGAAGGAGGCGATGTCCATCAACCCCGGCTCGCGGATCGTGACCTGCGCGTACGACGGCGGCGGCACCATCGAGATCGCCGTCATGGCGCTGGACCTGCGGGAACTCCTGGAGACGATCCCGGAGCCGGAGCCGGAGCCCGGGAGCTAGAACCGTCGTACGGCCGGAGCCCCGGCCACCGCGTGGTCGCGGTGGCCGGGGCTCCGGTGTGCTGCGGGGGTCGGGTCAGCCCCGGGTGAAGTAGCCCAGGAGGTCGGTGATGACGTGGGTGCTGCCGCCGGGGTTGTTCCAGATGGAGACGCGGCCACCCGCGGCCGGGGTGGTGACGTGGTTGGGGACGGTGGCGCCGGGGCGGGTGTTGAGGCTGCTGGCGTCCGGGCGGGCACTGCCGTGGCCGTACACCGTCAGGAAGCCGGGGGCCGTGCTGTCCGTGGCCGTGACGTTGAGGACGGCGCCGACGGCTCCCGCGGGAATGCCGGCCACGGTGGTGGTGGCTCCCGGGTTCAGCTTGCCGGTGGTGCGGGTGTCGGCGAGGCGCTGGGGCACGGCGGGCGTGAACAGCGTCGTGCCGTCCTTGCCGTAGTAGCCGACGGCGTCGAGGACGAGGTGGGTGGAAGCGGTGTTGGTGTAGAGGGTGATGGTGCCCGCGGGGCCCACAGGCACGATGGCCTGGTTGGACTTGTCCTTGCCGGGCTCCGGGTTCAGGTGCGAGGCGTTGGGGCGGTAGTCCGGGCGGGGGTAGGCGACGACGAAGGAGTTGCCGCTGCTGTCCGTGCTGGTCAGGTTGAGCGCTACCGCGGTGGCGTCCGCGGGGATCCCGTGGAGGCCCGCGACCGGGACGGTGCGGGTCTGGCCCGCGGAGAGGATGCCGCCGGAACCGACGCGGGTGTCGGCGATGCGGGTCGGGGCGATCGGGCTGAAGCGCTGCCCGGTGTTCGGCTGGTAGTAGCCGATGAAGTCGACGACGAGGGTGGCTTGGCCGGCGTTGAGCCGGGCCGAGATCTTGCCGTCGGCGCCGACGGGGACGGTGACCGTGTTGGACGAGGTGCCGCCCGCGGTGACGTTCACGTTCGAGGTGGCGGGGCGGGCCTGGCCCGAGGGCCACAGGGTGAGGTGGGTGTCCTCGGTCGCGTCGGTGACGGTCACGTTGACCACGCCCGCGGTCATTCCGGCGGTGTGGTTCGGGCCCGAGCCGGTGTAGACGACGGGCAGGGTCACCGGCGTGGCGGTGCCGCCCTGGAGCGGGGAGCCGGTGGTGCGGGTGTCGAGTACACGGGTCGGGGCGAGCGCGACGTAGCCGGACGCCGCGTAGTCGGCCCGCACGGTCCGGGTGGTCGTGGACGTGCTGCCCTTGACGTCCTCGACCGTCGCGGTGACCGTGTAGTCGCCGGGCTTGGCGTAGGCGTGCCGTACGGGGTCCAGCCCGTCGGCGCCCGTCTTGGTGCCGTCACCGAAGTCCACGTCCACCCGGGCGATCGGCCAGGGCGCCACGGAGGTCCGCGCGTCGACGGAGAAGGTCAGCGGGGCTACGTACGCACGAGGTTCCTCCGCGGTGGGCAGGAACGGCGTGGCCGTGACGGCCGCGGCCAGGGCACCGGTCGCGGTCACCTTCGCCGACTGCTCGGCGGCGCGCTGCTGACCGATGCCGTTGGACGCCGTCACCTTGACCGTGCACGCGCACGGCGTGCCGTACGCGTGCGTGGCGGTGGGCTCGGAGGTGACGACCGGGGCAGTGCCGTCGCCGAAGTCGAACCGGTAGGTCAGCGGACCGGACCAGCGGCTCGTCGCGGCGGCGGTGGCCTTCACCGGAGTGCCGGCGGGCGCCCACGGCTGGTCGAGGGCGAGGCGGACCGTCTGCAGCCAGTCCTGGGACTCGTGCGCTCCGCGGTCGAGGTACGCCCCGTCCTTTCCGGTGTTGGGGACCCGTGGGTCGTCCGCGGCCGGGTTGCCGAGGTAGTCGGTGGGCAGCGCGCCCGGGGCCGTCGGATCGGCGGAGTCGACGAGGGGTGTGATGCCGTCGACGGCATCGAAGCCGGCAGTCGCCCGGGAAAGGATGTCGTGCGCGCCCTGGCCGGTGGCCGTGTGGAACGCGGCCGGCTGCTCGTAGGTGGTGCCCGCCCACTGGTACGCGACTGCGCGCCCGGCCACGAGCGCGATCAGGTTGTAGTCGGCGCGGGTGCCGGTGGTCGCGCTCTGCGTCACCGCGATGCCGGTGCGCGTCTTGGGCGCCACGCAGGTACCGGGGGAGCGGACGTAGTTGTTGAACACCGCGGAGCCGGTCGAGCCGCCGCTGAGTGAGACGGCCGCGTCGCACTGGAGGACGAAGGAGTTGTTGGTGATGACGGTGCCGGGCGCGTCGACAGCGTCGACCGGCGACCCGAGGTACCCGGTGACGAGGTTGTGGCTGAGCACGGTGCGCCGGGAACCGCCCGCGATCCGGACGTCCTCCAGCTCGCTCCGGCTGACGCGGACGTCCGCGCTTGCCCCGGTGACCTTCAACGGCGCATGGACAGCGGTGAGTTCGACGTCGGTGGAAGCGTCGACCCGCAGTTCGCCGGACACGCTCAGGCCACGGATCCGCACGTGGGCGGCGCGGCTGATGGTCAGGGTCCGATCCGTGTCCAGGCGCGCCTGCGGGTACCCGTCCCTGGCTTCGGCGACGAGGGCGATGGGCTTGCCGGGCTCCCCCGGGCGGTCGATCGTGACGGATTCGGCGTACGGGGTGCCCGTGGCGATCCGCACGGTCTGCCCCGGCTGGACGGCCTTGGCCGCGGCCGAGATCGTGCAGAAGGGTACGGACCGTGAACCGGTGCCTCCGTCGGCGCAGTTGGCCCCGGCGCGGTTGCTGACGTAGAGGTCGGACGGGGTCTCGGCGGCGACTGCCGCCGGCACGCCGAGGAGGGTGACGAGACCCGCGGTGAGCAGGACCGTCGCACGAGTGGGACGCACCAGGAGTTTCCTTCGGGAACGAGATGACGCGAAGTGGGTGCGGGTACGGCGCCACGCGACGCGGTATCGGCCTTCTCCCCCAGAGCCGGTCGGGCGCATGCGAAACCCGCGGAGACTCCGGACATCATCCCTGGTGGAACACGTGTTGTCATCTCGAAAGAACGGCCTGCGCGGGAGCGAACTCCCGTCCGGCGCAGGGCGATGCGGACCGCCGTCAGCTGTTGAGTTCCGCCAGGACACGCAGGGTGTGGGGGTCCGGGGCCGTCAGGAGCAGGTCGGTGACCGGGCCCTTGCGCCACAGCTCCAGGCGTTCGGCGATCCGCTCGCGGGGGCCGATCAGGGAGATCTCGTCGGCGAAGGCGTCCGGGACGGCGAGAACCGCCTCCTCCTTGCGGCCGGCGAGGAACAGCTCCTGGATGTGGCGGGCCTCGTCCTCGTAGCCCATGCGGGCCATCAGGTCGGCGTGGAAGTTGCGGGCCGCGTGGCCCATGCCGCCGATGTAGAAGCCGAGCATGGCCTTGACCGGCAGCAGGCCCTCGGCGACGTCGTCGCAGACCTTGGCGCGGGCCATCGGAGCGATCATGAACCCGTCGGGGAGGTCCGTGAGGGAGGACTGGTAGACGTCGGTGCGGGTCGGCGACCAGTACAGGGGGAGCCAGCCGTCGGCGATGCGGGTGGTCTGCGCGATGTTCTTCGGCCCCTCGGCTCCCAGCAGGAGCGGCAGGTCGGCGCGGAGCGGGTGGGTGATGGGCTTGAGCGGTTTGCCGATGCCGGTGCCGTCCCCGCCGCGGTACGGGTGCTGGTGGAAGCGGCCGTCCAGGGTGACCGGGCCCTCGCGGCGCAGGACCTGGCGGATGACGTCGACGTACTCGCGGGTCGCGGTCAGCGGGCTCGCGGGGAACGGGCGCCCGTACCAGCCCTCGACGACCTGCGGTCCGGACAGGCCCAGGCCCAGCATCATGCGCCCGCCGGAGAGGTGGTCCAGGGTGAGCGCGTGCATGGCGGTGGCGGTGGGGGAGCGGGCGGCCATCTGCGCGATGGCCGTGCCGAGGCGGATGCGCGAGGTGTGCGCGGCGATCCAGGTCAGCGGGGTGAAGGCGTCAGAGCCCCAGGCTTCTGCGGTCCACACGGAGTCGTAGCCGAGGCGCTCCGCCTCGGTGGCGAGGTCGAGGTGGTCCGGGGTGGGGCCGCGGCCCCAGTAGCCGAGTGCGAGTCCCAGGCGCATGTACGGTCCCCTCCGCGATGCCGTATCTGACGGTGCGTCAGGTGACTGTAGGGCAACGGCCCCCCGCCCGGAAGGGGGCGGGGGGCCGTTGCCGACGGGCCGAGGCGCGGAGGGCGCGGGGCTCAGCCCCGCTGGATGTTCGACGTGTCGTTCAGGACGCCGCGGCGGCCGTCCTGGGTCTGCGCGATCAGCGTGGCCGGGCCGCGCTGGTCGACGGCCAGGTACCAGGTGCCCGGGGCGAGCTCCGCGATGGGGGCGGGGGAGCCGTCCTCGCCGAAGAGGGGCCGGGCCACCGGGACCGCGAACCAGAACGGCGTGAAGTCCGCGGCCGGGGCCGGGGACGGGGCCGGCTGGCCCCCGTGGGACGCGTCCCGCGGACCCGGGGCGGGGGCCGGGGTGGGCTCGTGGGAGCCGCCGTAGGGCGGGACCGGCTGCGGGGTGTTGCCGTACTGCGGCTGCTGCTGCTGACCGCCCGGGTAGCCGTAGCCGGCGCCCGGCTGGGGCTGGCCGCCGTACGGCGGGACCGCGGCCGGCTTCGGCTCCGGCACCAGGCCGCCGGCGAGCGCCGGGACCTTGGAGCCGAACAGGGCCACGCCGGCGAGGAGCAGGGTGGCGAGGAAGGCGATGACGGCGCCCGCGCCCAGGTCGATCCCGCTCGGGCAGGTGATGAGCGCCCACAGCGCGGACCAGGCCGCCGACACCGCGAGCACGGTGCCCCAGGCGCCGAGCGGAAGGCCCAGCACCTTGCGGGTCTCCGGCTGGAAGCGGGCGGCGACGAGCAGGCCGGCCGCGATGAAGCCGATCAGGAAGACGCTGGGGAGGACGAGCCGGTAGGAGTCTGTGTCCCACGCGCTCGGGGTGTCGATGCGGGGGGAGGAGTAGAAATCGAGGAACGAGGCGATGAACAGCAGTACCGCTGCTCCGATCACCACGCCGTCGCCTCGAGTGAGGGAGCGGATGTTCACGTCTTAGGTGTCCTTCTCGGTCTCGGTCGTGTCGTGGTGCCGCGGTCGCAGAGCGTGCCTGGAGCGGGGCGGGCGGCACCATGGTACGGAGGTCACCGGGTTCCGAGGGGATCGGGGCGGCGAGCGGTCCCGGCGGGACCGCCCGTGGGGACTACCCGCCGAGGAAGCCGACGATGCCGTTCGCGATGCCCTGGGCCGCCTGCTGCCGCCACTGCGGACTCGTCAGCTGCGCCGCGTCCTTGGCGTCACGCATGTTGCCGCATTCGATGAACACCTTGGGGCGGGTTGACAGGTTCAGCCCGCCCAGATCGTCGCGGACGACCAGTCCGGTCCCGCCGCCGAGGTAGTTCGCGGGGGCGGAACCGGTGGTCCGGGCGAAGTTCCCGGCGATCCGTTCGCCGAGTTCGCGGGAGGGACCGACGATCTTCGCGGTGTCCGCGCCGCCCGCCTTGACGGTGGCCGGGAGGATGACGTGGAAGCCGCGGCTGCCGGCCGAAACCCCGTCCGCGTGGACCGAGACGACGGCGTCGGCGGCGGCCTCGTTGCCGATGCGGGCGCGTTCGTCGATGCAGGGGCCCCAGGGGCGGTCGGCCTGGTGGGTGAGGAGGACCTTCACGCCCTGGGCCTCCAGGACGGCCTTGACGCGCAGCGAGACGTCGAGGGTGAACTCGGCCTCCATGTAGCCGGAGTTCGTGGTGGTGCCGGTGGTGTCGCACTCCTTGCGGTTGGTGCCGATGTTCACCTGCTTGTTGATCTCGGTGCCGTGCTTGAAGTTGCCGGTGTTGTGGCCGGGGTCGACGACGACGGTCCGGCCGGTCAGCGGCCCCTTGGCGGGAGCGGGCGCGGAGGCCGCCGGGGAGGGGGAAACGGAGGCCGACGCGGAGGCCGACGCGGACGCGGACGCGGTGGCCGAGGGGCTGCCCGTCGCCGGGGCGGCGGGCTTCGCGTCCGGGCCGGACGCCGCGGACGCCCCGGCGGGCCGCTCCCCGGCTCCGCCGGAGTCCAGCACCTGGGTCAGCAGCCAGCCCGCCAGGCAGGCCGGCGCGACCGCGGCGGCCGCGACGACGAGCGTGGAGCGGCGGGCGTACCAGGGACGGTCCGGGCTGACCGAAGAGCCGGACTCGGGGGTCGGGGAACTGCCGTCGTAGCGCACGCGGCGATGCTAGACCTGCGGTCCGGCCCCCGTCCGGACCCTGGGCCATCCGGGGGCGCGGTGCGCTTATATGCCGGGGGCGGTCCGGCGCAGCACGCGCAGCGAGTCCGTGACGGAGATCTCCTCGAAGGCCCCGGAGGCAAGCGCGCGCTGGTGGATCCGGTACGGGGCCTGCCCGCCGTCCGCCGGGTCCGGGAACACGTCGTGGATGACGAGCGTCCCGCCCACCGCGACGTGCGGGGCCCAGCCCTCGTAGTCGCCGGTGGCGTGCTCGTCGGTGTGGCCGCCGTCGATGAAGACCAGCCCGAGCGGACCGCCCCACGCCGCGGCGACCCGCGGGGAGCGGCCGACGACCGCGATCACGTGGTCCTCCAGGCCGGCCGCGTGCAGGGTGCGGCGGAAGGTGGGCAGCGTGTCCATCAGGCCGACCTCCGGGTCCACGACGCTCGGGTCGTGGTACTCCCAGCCGGGCTGCTGCTCCTCGCTGCCGCGGTGGTGGTCGACGGTGACCGCGGCCACCCCGGCCTCGCGGGCGGCATCGGCGAGCAGGATCGTGGAGCGCCCGCAGTACGTGCCGACCTCCAGCAGCGGGAGCCCGAGCGCGGCCGCGGCGACGGCCGCCTCGTACAGGGCGAGGCCCTCCCGTACGGGCATGAACCCCTTGGCGGCCTCGAAGGCGGCGAGGGTCTCCGGCTTGGGGGTGGCCATGTCGTCTCCGGCGGGGTGAGGGGTGGTCGGGCCTGGGCGCTCATGTTGCCCTACCGCCCGGTAGCGGTCCATGGCGGGGGCCGGGCGGGCCGGGGTCCGCGGTGCGGGGGGCGTCGCACTCGAACCAGACCGTCTTGCCGACGGGCAGCGGCAGGCAGCCCCAGCGGTCGGTCAGCGCCTCGACGAGGAGCAGGCCCCGGCCTCCCCCGGCGGGTTCCCCCGGTCCCGTGTGCGCGGGTGCGCGGCGGACCGGGTCCGGACAGGCGTCCGACACCTCGACCCGCAGCCCGTCCGGCCGCCGCAGGATCACCACCCGGCACACCTGCCCCGGTACGTGCCGCACGACGTTCGCGACCAGCTCGGTCAGCGCCAGCTCCGCGTCCCCGGCCAGCCCGGCCAGGCCCCAGTGGCGCAGGAACGCCCGCAGGATCCGCCGTATCGGCCGGGCCGAGTGCGCACCGACGGTGAAGCCCATGCGGTAGCTGTCGCCAATGCCTGCGGGGAGGAGGTCGGTTGCGTGATTCATGTCACCAGAATGGGGAGGGATGGTTACGCTCGGCTACGGCCTGAAACGAACGCCGCACCGCGTGAACTTGGGGGTGACCGCCTCATGGTCAACATCCGTGATCTGGACCCCAGCGCCTCGCCGCTGGACTACTACGGCTCGGAACTGCGCCGCCTGAGGGAGGACGCGGGCCTGAAGCAAGGGCAGTTGGGCGAGATCGTGTTCTGCACGGCCTCGCTGGTCGGCCAGGTGGAGACCGCGCGCAAGGTCCCGACGCGCGACTTCTCGGAACGGGTCGACGCCGCCCTGGGCACCGGCGGGGTCTTCTCTCGGCTGGCGGGCCTGGTGCTCCGCAGCCAGCTGCCGACCTGGTTCCAGGCGTACGCCGAGATGGAGGCGAAGGCCGCCTACATCTCCACGTTCCAGGCGCAGCTGGTGTACGGGCTGTTGCAGACGCCGGAGTACGCGCGGACCGTGCTGGGCGTACGGAACGAGGAACGGCTCGACGCGCGGGTCGCCGCCCGAATGGAGCGGCAGCGCATCCTGGACCGCGAGAACCCGCCACTGATGTGGGTGGTGCTGAGCGAGGCCGTACTGCACCAGGAGGTCGGCGGCCGGGCGGTCATGCGGAACCAACTCGCGCACCTGTTGGCGCTGCGGAGGCGGGAGTGGGTGAAGGTGCAGATCCTGCCGTTCGAGGCGGGCGCCCATGCGGGGCTGATGGGTTCGTTCAACCTTCTGCGGTTCGACGACAACCCAGATCTCGTCTACACCGAGGACTTCGTCCAGGGCCACATGACGGCCAATCCGATAGCTCTCAGGGAAGGTTCGCTCCGTTACGATCACCTGCAGGCCGCCGCGCTGTCCTTGGAGGATTCGGCGGCGCTGATCGCCCGCGTAATGGAGGAGCGCTATGGACACCATCCAGAACCTGACGGGCGTGCGGTGGCGTAAGTCCTCGTACAGCGGTGACACCGGAGGGGATTGCGTCGAGTGTGCCCCCTTGGGCGGCGCCGCTTGGCGCAAGTCCTCGTACAGCGGAACAACCGGCGGCGAGTGCGTCGAGTGCGCCCCGCTCGGCGGCGCCGCCTGGCAGAAGTCTTCGTACAGTGCCGACACCGGCGGTGAGTGCGTCGAGGTTGCCGCGCAGTCCTGCCGGATCGCCGTGCGGGATTCCAAGAATCCCGGCGGGCCCGCGTTCACCGTGGCCCCGGCCGCCTTCTCGGAGTTCGTGCGGAGCCTCTGACGGCCGGAGCCATCCCGGCCGCCGACGCGCGGCGGCCGGGGCAGATGCTCAGGAGGGGTCGGTCAGACCATCGATGAGCAGGCCGTCGAGGTTCACCTGGTACCAGACCTTGGACGTCGTGCCGTCCTCCATGGTCTGGGTCAGGACGACCTTGGCGTGGCCGTCCGCCTGGCCCGTCTCCTCCACGGCCCAGCCCTCGGGTACATCGGTCCGGCGGAAGATCGGGTCCTTCTGGTTGTCGGCGCCCCATTGGTACAAGTCCGCGTCGAGCTTGGGGACAAGGAACTCCTCCCGGACCTTGGCCGGGCTGTGGCCCTCCGAGTGCCGGCCGTTGATGGCGTCCTTGTAGTCCCCGAAGAACGTGGTCACCTGCATTTCGGGCCGCGTCATCCTGTGTTCGGCGGCGGTCTGCGACGACGACTGCGGTCCTGCGGCCTGCACGGGCAGTGCGAGCAGGCCGGAGCCGGCGAGCAGCGCCGCGGTGCACGCGCCGATCAGTGCGCTGCGGAGGTGGGGACGGTGGGACACGGGGACTCCCTGGGGGACGGGGTGAGCGGAACAGGCGCACTCAAGCAAGATTGGGGAGACCGGCATATCGGCCATTCGGGGCCCCTTGGTGCCGACTCCGGACGCGGTGGCGGGCCCTGCCCGCCCTCCCTTGAGGAGAAAGGTTTCGCTGGAGCCCGCCCCCCAGCCCCCGGTTCTCGGGAGGAGTACCCGCGTGGCCGGTGGTACGGGCGGAGCGAGCCCCGCGGCCTTCGTGGCGCCGATGGCGGCAGTGCGGACGCGGACGTGGGGCGGTGGGCGACTGGCCGGGGTCACCGTCGCGTCGGTCACCCTTCCCTTCATCCGGCATCCAACTGGCTCTAGTCTGAGGCGGGTTCGACCGGCCGGGCGGCCGGTTCGGGCGACCACAGGGGATCACCGGGGGCGGGCAGCATGAGCAGCGCACTGAACGACGACGACGACAACGTCGACGGCGGCATAAAGCCGCTCGCGGCCGGGGATCCGAGCCGGATCGGCCCGTACGTGCTGCTGGGGCGGCTCGGCGCCGGCGGCATGGGGCGGGTGTTCCTGGCCCGGTCCGAAGGCGGGCGCACGGTCGCGGTGAAGGTGGTGCACGAGGAGCACGTGTCGAACGCGCAGTTCCGGGCCCGGTTCCGCCACGAGATCGACGCCGCCCGGCGCGTCGGCGAGCGGTACACCGCACCCGTGCTGGACGCGGACGCCGAGGCTGATCGGCCCTGGGTGGCCACGGGGTACGTGCCGGGGCTCTCGCTGGAGCAGATCGTGCGCCGGTACGGGCCCCTGCCCGTGGGGTCCGTGCACGCCCTCGCCGACGGACTGCTCCACGCTCTCCAGGACATCCACTCGGCGGGGATCGTGCACCGCGACCTCAAGCCGTCGAACGTGATGCTGACCGTCGAGGGCACCCGCGTCATCGACTTCGGCATCTCGCGCGCCCTGGAGACGTCCGTCGAGTCGCTGCTCACCAGCACCGGCCTGGTCGTCGGCTCGCCCGGGTTCATGTCGCCCGAGCAGGTGCGCGGGCAGCGCGCCGGGGCGAAGAGCGATGTGTTCACCCTCGGCTGCGTCCTGATGTACGCGGCCACGGGCGAACTGCCCTTCGGGCGCGGCGCGAGCAACCAGCACGCGGTGATGTTCCAGATCGTGGAGGGCGAGCCGGAGCTTGAGCGGATCGAGGACGAGGCGCTGCGCGCGTTCGTCGCCCGGTGTCTGGCCAAGCGCGTCGACGACCGGCCCGGCGTGGACGAGCTGCTGGAGGATCCCGAACGGGTCCGCCCGGCGGTGCTCGCCGGGGCGTGGCTGCCCCCGAAGGTGGTGGCGAGCCTCGCCCGGCAGGCGGCGCGGCTGCTCGACGTGGAGGCGGCGCCCGGGCGGGAGGCGCGGACCCCGGCCGGCGGCATCGACCGGGCGACGGTCGATCTGCGGCCGGAGGGGGCGTCCGGCGGGGCGGCGGCCGGGGTGGTCATCGCCCCGGTCGCCGATCCGGTGGACGCATCCGTGCCGGGTCCCGTGCCCGACGCCTCGGCCGGTCCCTCGGCCGGTCCCTCGGCCGGTCCGCCGGCCGGGGGTGCCACGGCCGGGGACGGGCGGTCCGGGCGCAGGCGTCGCCTGACCATCGCCGTTCCGGCCGTCTTCGTGTTCGCGGTCGGTGGTGGCACGGTGGCCCTGATCCAGCCGTTCGGCGGCGGCGCCGGCACCGGAGCGCAGGCCGCGCCCCCGGCCGCGAGCGCTCCCGCGATGCCCGGCACCCCCGGCGGCTCCCCCTCCGGGGCGGCAGGTTCACCGACCCCGGGCGGGCCCAGCCCCCAGAACCCCGCCGCCCCGGCGCCGGACGGTCAGGTCGGCGGTCAGGTCGGCGGCGCTTCGACCCCGGTCGGCGCCGCCGCGCAGGGCACCGCCCAGGGCACCGCGGCGGGCGCGGGGACGCCCGGCGGCGCGGGCACCCCGGGTGGAGCGGGCGGTACGGGTACCGGCGCGACCAAGGGCACCGGCTCGGGCCCCGCCGCCGGAGGCGCGGGCGGCGGCGCCACCCCCGGCGGCGGCTCGGGCGCGACTCCGGGCGGCGGCGGTTCCCCGGGCGGTGCCGGTTCCCCGGGCGGCGGCGGTTCGCCGAGCGGGGGCTCCTCCGGCGGCAGCGGGCTCCCCGCGTACTTCGTCGGCTCCTGGACCTACAAGGAGCAGGTCAACATCAATCAGCCCGTGACGGTGACCATCGCGTCCTCCGGGGCCGTGCGGCTGATCAGCAACACGGCCATGGGCCACTGCGAGAACACCGCCAAGGTGACGTCGGTGGCCTCCGGCGGGTCCCGGATCAACATCGGCGCCGCGGCCGTGGACAAGAGCAAGTCCACCGGCCAGTTCTGCGGGGTCCTGGAGGCGTCCTTCTTCAGCAAGAGCGAGCCGGCCGGGCTCCAGCACAACGTGGGCCCCGCGCACGCGGACGGGTACTACTACCAACGCTCCTGACCCCGAGAGGCGGCCCGGCACGCCCCCGCACGCGGCACGCCGAAGCGAGAACGCGTTACAGTTCTGACCTTCCGTCAGATTGGAACGTGTTCTAGTCTGCCGCGCATGGGCATCGGAATCACGCAGGAACAGCGGGAGTTGGCCGAGGCCGTGCGCGGCTGGGTCGCGCGGGCCGTGCCGCCCGAGGAGGTGCGCAAGCTGCTCGACAGCCCGCCGCGGACCGGATTGCGGCCCGCCTACTGGGACGCGCTGGCCGAGTCGGGGCTGCTGGAGCCGCACTTGGAGGGCGGCACCCTGCTCGACCTCGCCGTCGTGGTGGAGGAGGCCGCCCGCGGGGCGCTGCCGGGGGCGTACCTGCCGAGCGCGCTGGCCTCCGTACTCCTGGACCGGGCCGGGGCCGAGCCGCTCGCCGGACGGGTCGGCGCCGTCGCGCTGGGGCCCGGCAGCCTGACCGCCGTCGCCGTCGAGGGCGGCGGCCACCTGCTGGACGGGGACGCGCCCCCGGTGCTCGGCGCCGGCGAGGCCGAGGTCGTACTGCTGGCCGCCGAGGCCGCGCACGGCACCCGCTGGTTCGCCGTGGACGCCGCCACGCTGGACATCCGTACGCACGAGGCGGCCGACCCCACCCGGCCCACCGCCGAAGTACGGGCGCGCGGGGTCACCGTGCCGCCCGGGCGGCTGCTGGAGCTGGACGCCGCCCTGGTACGGGACCTGGCCTGCGCGCTGTTCGCCGCCGACGCCTGCGGCACCGCCGCCTGGGCGGTGCGCACGGCTGCCGAACACGCCAAGGTGCGCGAGCAGTTCGGCCGGCCCATCGGACGGTTCCAGGGGGTCAAGCACCTGTGCGCCGACATGCTGGTGCGCCTGGAACAGGCGCGGGCGCTCGCCTGGGACGCCGCACGGGCGGTGGACGAGAGCGCCGACGTACGGTCGCTGACCGCCGCGCTGGCCGCCGGGACCGCGCTGGACGCCGCGTACACCTGCGCCAAGGACTGCATCCAGATCCTCGGCGGCATCGGCTTCACCTGGGAGCACGACGCCCACGTCTACCTGCGCCGGGCCCTCGTCGCCCGCCAGCTGCTCGGCCCCGGCGACGGGCACCGCGTACGGGCCGCCCGGCTCGCGGCGGCCGGCGCCCGGCGCGAGCTGCGCCTCGAACTCCCGCCGGAGGCCGAGGCGCACCGGGCGCGGGCCCGGACCGCCATCGAGGACGCGCGCGGCCTCGACCCGGCGGCCGCCCGGCGGGTCCTGGCCCCCACCGGCTACGCGGCGCCGTACCTGCCGCCCCCGTACGGGCTGGGCGCCGGACCCGTCGAGCAGCTCGTCGTCCAGCAGGAGCTGCGGGCGGCCGGGGTCAAGGTCGCCGACCTGGGGATCGCCACCTGGGTCGTGCCCTCGCTGCTCGCCTACGGCACCCCGGAACAGATCGGGACGCACCTGCCGGCGACCCTGCGCGGGGACACCACCTGGTGCCAGCTGTTCTCCGAACCGGAAGCCGGCTCCGACCTGGCCTCACTGAGGACCAGGGCGGAGCGCACCGGGGACGGCGGCTGGAAGGTCAACGGACAGAAGGTGTGGACGAGTTCCGCGCACAGCGCCGACTTCGGGATCCTCCTCGCCCGGACCGATCCGGCCGCGCCCAGGCACAAGGGCCTCGGCTACTTCCTCGTCGACATGAAGAACACCCCCGGCATCGAGGTCCGCCCGCTCAAGGAGCTCACCGGCGAGGCCCTCTTCAACGAGGTCTATTTCGACGACGTGTCCCTCCCCGCCGACGCGCTCGTCGGGGCGGCCGACGGCGGCTGGAAGGTGGCCCGCAACACGCTGGGCAACGAGCGGGTCCACATGGCCGACCAGATGACCTTCGACACCGGCCTGGAGGCGCTGATCGCCCGCTCCGACGCGCTCGACGGCGCGTACCGGGCCCGGATCGGGGCGCTGGCCGCCGAGGCGCACGCCCTGGCGTGCATCGGGATGCGGACCACCCTCCAGCAGGTGTCGGGGCTGGAGCCGGGCGCGGGCGCGTCCGTGCGCAAACTCGTCCAGACCCCGCACCAGCAGCGGACCGCCGAGCTCGCGCTCGAACTGCTGGGGCCGGCGGGCGCGGTACGGGAGGGGGCGGGGGAGCGGGCGGTGCACGGGATGCTCATGTCCCGCTGCCTGACCATCGCCGGGGGCACCACGCAGGTCCAGCTCAACGTCGTCGCCGAGCGGATCCTCGGCCTGCCCAGGGACTGACCGGACCCACAGGGACTGACCGGACCCACAGGGGCTCACCGGACGCACAGGGACTGAAGGGACAGCAGGGACATGAAGTCGTACATCGTGGGCGTCGGCATGACGAAGTTCGAGAAGCCGGAGTCGAGGGACTGGCAGTACTGGGACATGGCGAAGGAGGCCGGTCAGGCGGCGCTCGCGGACGCGGGCGTGGACTACGGGCTGGTGGAGCAGGTGCCGGTGGGCTACTGCTTCCAGTCCTCCACGGCCGGTCAGCGGGCGGCGTACGAACTGGGACTGAGCGGGGTCCCGGTCTACAACGTCAACAACAACTGCGCGACCGGAGCGACGGCGCTGATGATGGCGCGGCAGTTCGTCGAGGGCGGGATCAACGACTGCGTGCTCGCCCTCGGATTCGAGAAGATGAAGCGCGGCGCGCTGGGCGGCGGCGCCGACGGCGGGGACTTCGCGACCTCGCCGGTGGCCCGGCACTACGGGATCATGGCCGCCGGGCACGGCTTCGAGATGTCCCCGCCCACCGCCCAGATCTTCGGCAACGCGGCGCGCGAGCACATGGAGCGGTACGGGACCACGGCCGCGCAGCTGGCGGCCGTGGGAGCCAAGAACCACCGGCACTCGGCGAACAACCCGAACGCGCAGTTCCAGGACGTGTACTCGGTGGAGGACATCCTGGCCGCCAAGCCGATCCACGACCCGCTGACCAAGCTCCAGTGCTCGCCGACCTCGGACGGCGCGGCGGCTGCGCTCGTGGTCTCCGAGCGGTTCGTGGTGCGGCACGGGCTGCACGACAAGGCGGTCGAGATCGTGGCGCAGTCGATGACGACGGACACGGAGGCGTCGTTCGCGTCGGGCTCGTGCATCGACGTGGTGGGCAAGCCGATGACGGCCGCGGCGGCGCGGCAGGTGTACGAGGCGTCGGGGCTCGGCATCGAGGACGTGGACGTGGTGGAGCTGCACGACTGCTTCTCGGTCAACGAGCTGCTGACGTACGAGGCGCTGGGCATGTGCGGGGACGGCGCCGCCGGGGAGCTGGTGGAGAGCGGGGCGACGACGTACGGCGGGCGGTGGGTGGTCAACCCGTCCGGCGGGCTCATCTCGAAGGGGCACCCGCTGGGGGCCACTGGGCTCGCGCAGGCGGCGGAGCTGGTGTGGCAGCTGCGGGGCGAGGCGGGGGCGCGGCAGGTGCCGGGAGCGGGGGTGGGCCTCGCCCACAACATCGGGCTGGGGGGTGCGGCGGTGGTGACCTTGCTCCGGAGGTAGCGGAGCCGTTTCCGGGGCTCCGCCCCGGACCCCGCGCCCGGGGTGGGGTTACGGGCCGGTCAGGGACGGGTCGATCACCGTTTCGCCGCGGGAGGCGCGGCGGATCGCGTCGGCCAGGTCGTCCACCGGGCCGTCCCGCAGGACCAGGCCCGCCGCCCCGGCGGCCAGTACGGCGGCGGCCAGCCCCGGGTGCGCGGACCCCGTCAGCACCAGCACCCGGCACTCCGGGTCCTCGGCCAGCAGTTCCCCGACCGAGTCCGCCTCCTCCACCAGCGCGACCGCCGGCCGGGCCAGCTGGTCCCGTACGACCTCGATGTCCGGCTGGAGGCCCAGCTGGATGGCCAGCGCGGGGTTCGGCGGGTGCAGCAGCACGCGCAGGGATCGGGCAGGGCGGTGCGCAACGGGCATTTCGTCCACCTCGCCAGGTTAGGCCCCCGGCCTCCGATCGGGCCAGGGGCGCCAGGCGGACATCGCATCTGACGTTCAGTCAGGAGTGCGGCCGGGAGTCTTCCCAACTGCTGGGGGGTGCGTTATACATTCCTTCACCGGCCCAGCCCTAGAACGCGTTCTAGAACGTGCTCACCGAGCCGGTTCCCGCATACGACCTCGGTGCGACCGACGGTGCGGACGGCCGCACCGAGGTCTTCCAAAGAACAAGGAGCAGCATCCTCATGCCGATCGATGCCGCCAAGGCCCTCGCCGCAGACCCCCGCCGGGGGGACATCGGCTGGGACCACAAGGACATCCAGCTCTACCACCTCGGCCTCGGCGCGGGCCTGCCCGCCACCGACCCCGACGAGCTGCGCTACACCCTGGAGTCCAAGCTCCACGTCCTCCCCAGCTTCGCGACCGTCGCCGGCGCGGGCATGGCCATGATGGGCGGCCTCGCCGCCCCCGGGATCGACGTGAACCTCGCCGCCGTCCTGCACGGCGGCCAGTCCATCCGGCTGCACCGGCCCATCCCCGTCAAGGGTGAGGCCACCACCACGGCCAAGGTCGCCGCCGTCTACGACAAGGGCAAGGCGGCCGTCATCGTGCTGCGCTCCGAGGTCGCCGACGCCGACGGGCCGCTGTGGACCAGCGACGCGCAGATCTTCGTACGCGGCGAGGGCGGCTTCGGCGGCGAGCGCGGGCCCTCCGTCCGCGAGGAGCTGCCCGAGCGGGCGCCCGACCGGACCGAGGAGCGCACGATCCGTGAGGAGCAGGCGCTGCTCTACCGGCTCTCCGGCGACTGGAACCCCCTGCACGCCGACCCGGAGTTCGCCAAGCTGGCCGGCTTCGACCGGCCGATCCTCCACGGCCTGTGCTCGTACGGCATGACCCTCAAGGCCGTCGTCGACACGGCGCTGGACGGGGACGTCTCCCGGGTCCGCGCCTACCGCACGCGCTTCGCCGGGATCGTCTTCCCGGGCGAGACGCTGCGCATCCGGATGTGGCGGGAGCCCGGCCGCGTCCTGGTGTCGGTGACCGTCGCCGACCGGGACGACGCGCCGGTCCTCGCCGACACCGTCGTCGAACACGCGTAAGACAGACCGACAGCACGCGTAAGACAGACCGACTGAAGGAGCCGCACCGTGCGCGCAGCACTGCAGAGCGAGATCGGCCAGGACAAGCTGGAAGTCGTCGACGACATGGAGGCCGTGGGCCTCGGTCCCGGCAAGGTGAAGATCCGTGTCAAGGCCACCGGCCTGTGCCACTCCGACCTCTCCGCGATGAGCGGGATCCTGCCGCAGCCCGCCCCCTTCGTCCCCGGCCACGAGGGCTCCGGGGTGATCGCCGACGTCGGTGACGGCGTCACGGACCTGAAGCAGGGCGACCGGGTCCTCGTCTGCTGGCTGCCGCCGTGCGGCCGGTGTCCGTCCTGCAAGCGGGGCCAGGGCCACCTCTGCCTGGCCAGCCTGGTCAACGCCGGCACCCCCAACTTCCGCCGCGCGGGCGGCGACATCTTCGGCTTCGCCGCCACCGGCACCTTCGCCGAGGAACTGGTCGTCGACGCCGCGTGCGCCGTACCGATCCCCGACGACGTGCCGTTCGACATCGCCGCCCTCATCGGCTGCGGCGTCACCACCGGCCTCGGCGCCGCCATCAACACCGCCAAGGTGGAGGCGGGCTCCTCCGTCGCCGTCATCGGCTGCGGCGGCGTCGGCATCTCCGTCATCCAGGGCGCCAAGATCCAGGGCGCCGCCCAGATCGTCGCCGTCGACCCGGTGCAGTCGCGCCGGGACGCCGCCCTGCGCTTCGGGGCCACCGAGGCCGTCGCCCCGGACGCCTTCGACGACGCCAAGAACCGCATCACCGGCGGCGAGGGCTTCGACTACGTCTTCGAGGTCGTCGGCAAGTCCGCCACCGCGCAGACCGCGTACAAGATGACCCGGCGCGGCGGCACCGTGTGCGTGGTCGGGGCCGGCGCCATGGACGACACCTTCCAGATCGACATGTTCTCGCTGTTCTTCGACGAGAAGAGGATCCTGCCGTCGATGTACGGCGGCGGCGACGTGCTCCGTTCCTACGAGCGCACCATCGCCCTGTGGCGCGCCGGCCGGGTGGACCTGGAGAGCCTGATCACGCACCGGGTGCAGCTCGCCGAGATCAACGACGCCCTCGACCAGATGCGCACCGGCACCGCGCTGCGCACCTGCATCGAACTCTGACCCGTTTCGAGAGGAACCGTACGGATGTCACTGCCACTTGAGGGACTCTCCGCCATCGTCACCGGCGCCGGCCGCGGCCTCGGCCGGGCCGAGGCGGTCGAGCTCGCACGGCTCGGCGCGAGCGTGGTCGTCAACGACTTCGGCCAGCCCGGCCGGGACGGCTCCGGGGACGCCTCGGCCGCGCCGGCGGAGGAGGTGGCCGCGGAGATCCGCGCCGCGGGCGGGCAGGCGGTGGCGCACCTGGGCGACGTGGCCGACTTCGAGCAGGCGCGCGAGCTCGTCGAGCTGGCGGTCAGCAGCTTCGGGAAGCTGGACGTCCTGGTCAACAACGCGGGCATCCTGCGCGACCGGATGGTCTTCTCGATGTCGGAGCAGGAATGGGACTCGGTCATCCGGGTCCACCTCAAGGGCCACTTCAACACCACCCACTTCGCCTCCGCGCACTGGCGGGAGCGCTCGAAGGCGGCGGGCGGGCCGGTCTACGGCCGGATCGTCAACACCTCCTCCGAGGCGTTCCTCGGCGGCTCGGCCGGCCAGCCGAACTACGCGGCGGCCAAGGGCGGCATCGTCGGCCTGACCACCTCCACCGCCCTGGCCCTGGCGAAGTACGGGGTCACGGCCAACGCCATCTGCCCGCGCGCCCGCACCCGGATGACCGAGGACGTCTTCGCCGGGTTCCAGGTCCCGGAGGAGGGCAAGCTCGACGCCCTCGCCCCCGAGCACGTCTCACCGCTCGTCGGCTACCTGGCCTCGCCCGCCTCCGCCAAAGCCAACGGACAGCTGTTCGTCGTACACGGCGGGATCGTCGTCGTGATGGAACGCCCCAGGGTGGCGGCCAAGTTCGACACCGCCAAGGAGTCCTTCTCCTACGAGGAGCTCGACGAGCTGCTCACCCCGCACTACGAGGCGCGCCCCGCGAACGAGACCTTCGCGGCGGCGGAGGTGCTGGGCCTCAAGCACGGCTGACGGACAGCGGTGCCGGCCGCCGGGGCCGGCACCGGCCCGTACGCGCCCGGTGTCACCGCAGCGGAGCCTGCTGCAACGGCACCGGGCGCGCCGCCGCCGGCGGCGGGTCCACGCGGACCGGCGCCGGGGGCGCCACCGGCAGGCTCATCCCGAGGACCCCGCAGGGCACCTCGGGCGTCGCGTACGGCAGGTGCAGCCGGCCCTCCGCGCTCCACAGGCCCGTCCCCCCGAGCCAGCCCACCGGGGCGCCGAGCCGGAACACGTGCCGGTCGGCGGGCCGCCACAGGGCGAGCCCGCCCCCCTCCAGCCGCAGCGCGACCCCGCAGGTCTCCGGCATCAGCGCCTGGCCCGGCTGCACGGCGAACGGCACGGCCGTGGCCCCGTCCGCGCGCAGGCAGTCCGGGAAGCGCACCGGAAGGGAGCTGCCCAGCACCCCCCAGCCGAGGCGCGGTTCGCCCGGCGCGTCGGAGCGGAGCAGCAGCAGCCCGCTGTCGGGGTCGGCCAGCAGCAGCCGGTCGTCGCTGTCCTCGGCGATCTGGAGCAGCGGGGACACCTCGCCGCACCCCAGGTCCACGGCGACGGCCTTGACGACGCCGTCCAGTTCCCGGTCCAGGGCCAGCAGCCGGCCGGACCGGTCCAGCCAGACGCCGCCGGAGCACCGGCCCGGGATCCGGGCGACCCGCTGGGGCCCGAAGGGACCGCCGGCCACCCGCCAGACCGTGGTCCCGGCGTCGGACGCGGCCAGGGCGAACGCCGCGTGGCCGTCCGGCGACGGCGGCAGCATCGTGACCAGGACGCCCTCCTCCCAGTCCACCGCCCCGAGGGACAGCTGCCCGGTGCGCGGCCCGGAGGCGGCGCCGGTCGGGTACAGCAGGGCGAAAGCGTGCCGGTCCGCCACCCGCCGGTGGATCAGCACCCGGCCGTCCGTCAGCGGCAGCACCTCGCTGTCGGCCTCCTCGGGCTGCGCGAGCGGCAACGGCACCGCGTACGCCTCGGGCCCGGCGAGGGTCCAGCGCTCCACGTACCGCGCCTGTCCGTCCCCGGCGAGCCGGGCGGCGTACGACCCGTCCGCGGCGATCGTGAACGGGGTCGTGGTCGTCATCTCGATGGCACAGACAGTCATCCGTGCGTCACCTCCGGAGTGGAAGCTAGTTTTCGCACCTCACGCCGAACAACACCAGCAACTCCGCTTCACACATACGGGTGGCCGCGCGGGGGTTCTGCTGTACCGGAGGCGGCGATTGTGCTGTGCGATAACGGGGCGTTTGGGGTGCGGAGTCGTCGGGTCGTGCCGCACCGGACCCCCGGCCGCCCCCCGGCCGCCCCCCGGCCCGCCTCCCGGCCCGCCTCCCGGCCGTCGGCCCAGCGGCCTCCGGGGCCGGCGGGGCCGGGGCCTCCGGGGCCGGCGGGGCCGTGGGCCGGTCGCCACGGACGGTAGCCTTGGCCCGTGCCCCGTCTCTCTGAAGTCATCACCGCGCTGGACGCTCTCTGGCCCCCCTCGCGGGCCGAGGAGTGGGACTCCGTCGGCACCGTCTGCGGCGACCCCGACGCCGAGGTCACCCGCGTCCTGTTCGCCGTCGACCCGGTCCAGGAGATCGCCGACGAGGCGGTCACGCTGGGCGCCGACCTGATCGTCACCCACCACCCCCTCTACCTGCGGGGCACCACCACCGTCGAGGCCGGCACCTTCAAGGGCCGCGTCGTGCACACGCTGATCAAGAACGACATCGCGCTGCACGTGGCCCACACCAACGCCGACAGCGCCGACCCCGGCGTCTCCGACGCCCTCGCGGGCGCCCTGGACCTGCGGATCACCGGACCCCTCGTACCCGACCCGAGCGACCCGGCCGGCCGCCGCGGCCTCGGCCGGATCTGCGAGCTGGATCACCCCGAGACCCTGCGCGAGTTCGCCGCCCGCGCCGCCGCCCGGCTGCCGCGCACCGCGCAGGGCGTCCGCGTCGCGGGCGACCCGGACGCGGTCATCCGTACCGTCGCCGTCAGCGGCGGCTCCGGCGACAGCCTCTTCGGCCAGGTGCGGGCCGCCGGCGTCGACGCCTTCCTGACCGCCGACCTGCGCCACCACCCCGTGTCCGAGGCCCGCGAGCAGAGCCCGCTCGCCCTCGTGGACGCCGCCCACTGGGCCACCGAGTGGCCCTGGTGCGAGCAGGCCGCCGCGCAGCTCGACGCGATCTCCGAACGCCACGGCTGGGGTCTGCGGACCCACGTCTCGCGCACGGTCACCGACCCGTGGACGGCGCACGCGCCGTCCGTGAGCACCCCTTCTATCTCTGGAGCCCCCAACTGAACGCCGAGCCCGCCGACCAGATCCGACTTCTCGACGTCCAGGCCCTGGACGTCCGGCTGTCTCAGCTCGCCCACAAGCGCAAGTCGCTGCCCGTGCACGCCGAGCTGGACACGCTCACCAAGGACCTCGTCCAGCAGCGCGACCTGCTCGTCGCCGCCCAGACCCAGGCCAGCGACACCGCGCGCGAGCAGACCAAGGCGGAGCAGGACGTGGACCAGGTGCGCACGCGCGCGGCCCGCGACCAGCAGCGGCTGGACTCCGGCGTCGGCGTCTCGGCGCGCGACCTGGCGAACCTGCAGAACGAGGTCGTCTCCCTCGCCAAGCGCCAGGGCGACCTGGAGGACCTGGTCCTGGAGGTCATGGAGCGTCTGGAGGCCGCGCAGGAGCGGGTCTCCGGTCTGACCGGGCGGGTCACCTCGCTGGAGGCCGAGACGGCTGACGCCACCGCGCGCCGCGACGCGGCCACCGCCGAGATCGACGCCGAGGTAGCCAAGATCGAGAAGGACCGCGAGGTCATCGTCGGCTCCATGCCGGACGCGCTGATGGCGCTGTACGAGAAGATCCGCGTGAAGCAGGGCGGGGTCGGCGCCGCGCGCCTGTACCAGCGCCGCTGCGAGGGCTGCCGCCTGGAGCTGGACATGGCCGAGGTCAACGAGATCAAGGCCCAGCCGCGCGACCAGGTCGTGCGGCACGAGAACTGCGGCCGCATCCTGGTCCGTACGGCCGACTCGGGCGTCTGATGCCGGGGCTCGTCCGGTTCGTGGTGGAGGCGGACGGCGGCTCCCGGGGCAACCCGGGGCCCGCCGGCTACGGCGCGGTCGTCCTCGACCCGGCGACGGGCGAGACGCTCGCCGAGCGCGCCGAGTCGATCGGCGTCGCGACGAACAACGTGGCGGAGTACCGGGGACTGATCGCCGGGCTCCGGGCGGCGCGCGAACTCGACGCGGACGCGCGGGTGCTGGTCCGGATGGACTCCAAACTCGTCGTCGAGCAGATGTCGGGCCGCTGGAAGATCAAGCACCCGGACATGAAGCCGCTCGCGGCGGAGGCGGCGAAGATCCTGCCGCGCGCGCAGGTGACGTACGAGTGGATCCCGCGCGAGCGGAACAAGCACGCGGACCGGCTCGCCAACGAGGCGATGGACGCGGGCAAGCGCGGCGAGCGCTGGGAGCCGTCGGGCTCCACGGCCGTCTTCGACCGGGGCGCCGCCCGCGCCCTGGCCACCCCGCCGCCGTCGGGTCCCGTCGGCGACGCCGCGGCCGGGGCGGCGGCCGTACGGGCCGCCCTCGCCGCCGGCACCGGCGCGCGCGGCGGCGCGGCGGCGCAGCCCGCCCGCGCCGACACCCTGTTCGGGGACGAGGACGAGGACACGGGCGCGGACGCAGTGGCGGGCGCGGACACGGCTGCCGCCCCCGGCTGGGGCCCCGATATGGGCGCCCCCGCCACCTTCGTGCTGCTGCGCCACGGCGAGACCGCCCTCACCCCGCAGAAGCGCTTCTCCGGCAGCGGCGGCTCCGACCCGGAGCTGTCCCCGGCCGGCCGTCGCCAGGCGGCGGCCGTCGCCGAGTCCCTCGCGGCCCGCCGCACCGTCCAGACGGTGGTCAGCTCCCCGCTGCGCCGCTGCCGCGAGACCGCCCAGGCCGTCGCGGACCGCCTCGGGCTCACCGTGACGGTGGAAGAGGGCCTGCGCGAAGTGGACTTCGGCGCCTGGGAGGGCCTGACCTTCGCCGAGGTGCGGGAGCGTTTCCCGGACGACCTCCAGGCCTGGCTGGACTCCCCCCGGGCCGCCCCGACCGGCGGCGGCGAGAGCTTCGCGGCCGCCACCCGGCGGATCTCCGCGACCCGGGACCGGCTGCTGGCCGCACACGCGGGCCGCACCACGCTGCTGGTCACGCACGTGACCCCGGTCAAGATCCTGGTCCGGCTGGCCCTGGGAGCCCCGCCGGAGTCGCTGTTCCGCATGGAGCTCTCGGCGGCCTCGGTGTCGGAGGTGGCCTACTACGCCGACGGCAACGCCTCGGTCCGTCTGCTCAACGACACCTCGCACCTGCGCTGACCCGGCCCGCCGTCCCCTCCGGTTCCGCCGGCCCGCAGGGGACGCGCCGGGCCGGCGGGCGGGGGAGGCCGGGCACGAAAAACCGCCCCGGGCCCGGCGTGAGCCGGGGCGGGGCGGAAAGCGGCAGACGAGCCGGCCTGTACGCCGGGTTCTGTCTCCCGGAGACCTCGCGGTCGCCGGGGAGACGGCCATCCATCTAGGACCGGCGTTGCCGCCGGCCTCGTGCGGTCTACCCGCGAACATCGGGCGGGCAGCCCTCAAGCGTTCGCGCAGACCCGTCCGGGGACGGATCCTCTTGACCTTGCTCCGGGTGGGGTTTACCTAGCCGCCTGGGTCACCCCAGGCGCTGGTGGTCTCTTACACCACCGTTTCACCCTTACCGGCGGCCGAAGCCGCAGGCGGTCTGTTTTCTGTGGCACTGTCCCGCGGGTCACCCCGGGTGGGCGTTACCCACCACCCCGCCCTGTGGAGCCCGGACGTTCCTCGGCGGGATCCGAAGACCCCGACGCGGCCGCCCGGCCGACTCGTCTGTCGTGCCGACCATGCTACCCGTGGCCGCGCCCCGCCTTGACCTTGACCTTGACGGGCTTGACCTTGACGCAGCGGCAGGGTTTCTACTGGAGGGCATGCGGATCGGAGAGATCGCCGCGCTCGTCGGGCTCACCACCCGGGCGATCCGGCACTACCACCATGTCGGGCTGCTCCCGGAACCGGAGCGGCGCCCCAACGGATACCGGGCCTACAGCATTCGCGACGCCGTCCTGCTCGCCCGGGTGCGCCGGCTCACCGAGCTGGGCCTGAGCCTCGACGAGGTCCGCGACGTGCTCGCGGACGACGCCGGGCGCGAGCTGGCCGAGGTACTGGCCGAGCTCGACGCCGACCTGGCGCGGCAGGAGGCCGCGCTGCGGGAGCGGCGGCTGCGGCTGGCCGCGCTGCTCGCGGAGCCGCCCGGCGACACCGGGCCCGTCTCGCCCGCGCTCGCCGCCCTCCTGGCACGGGCCCCGGAGACGGCCTCGCCGAGCGCCGCCAAGGACCGCGAGTACCTGACCCTGCTGGACGCCACCGGCACCGGCGGCCGGCAGGTCTACGAGGTGCTCGGCACGGTGGCCGCCGACCCGGCGATGCTCGCGCTGTACGAGCGGCTGGACGCGCTCGCCGGAGCGCCCGGCGACGATCCGCGGATCGCACCCCTGGTGGGTGACCTGCTGGCCGCCGTCCCCGACGAGCTGTTCGCCGCGATCCCCGCCGACGGGGTGGTCGTGACCGGGTTCAAGGAGGCGCTGCTAGCCGAGTACGCGCCCGCGCAGGCGGAAGTCGTCCGCCTGCTCATGGACGCTTTCATGGAAAGGGGCCGGGGATGAGTGGGGGCGGAGCACGGGAACGGGCAGGGGCGCGGGGCGTACGGGCGGCACGGATCGCGGTCGCCGCCGTCCTGCCGGCGGAACTGGCCCTGGCGGTCTGCCTGGTGGCCGGTGTCCGGCCGCCCGGCTGGGCGCTGGCGGGCGCCGAGGTCCTCGTCCTGGCGGTGCTGCTGCTGGAGAGCTGGGTGCTGCGCTCCCTGTACGCCGCCGCCCGCGCCCGCGGCGAGGACCGCCGGGCGGCCCGGCGGTCGGCGCTGCGGCAGGTGGTACCGGTGGCGGTGCGGCGCCTGCTCGGGCACGAGCTGCGCTCCACCGGCTCCCTCGGCCGGTGGGCGCTGCGCCGGAAGCACGGGGTGCGCCCCGGGGACCTGGCCGCCGCCTACACCGGACCCCAGACGGCGATGATGTACGGCCTGCTCTTCGTGTCGGTGATCGAGACGGCGGCCCTGGCCTTCCTCATCCCCTGGCCGGCCGTCCACCGGGTGATGCTGGTCCTCGACCTGTACGGCATCCTGGCCGTCCTCGCCCTGCACGCCGCCTGCGTCACCCGGCCGCACGTGGTCCGCCCGGACGGCTCCCTGCGGATCCGCTACGGAGCCCTCTTCGACCTCGCCGTCCCGCCGGACGCGGTGGCCTCGGTCCGGGTCGACCGGCGCTACCCCGAGGGCCGGCTCGTCACCCTCTCCGAGGACGGGGTGCTCGACCTGATCGTCGGCAGCCAGACCTCGGTGACCGTGGAGCTGAACCGGCCGCTGCCCTTCGTCCGCCCGCTCGGCGGGCGGGGCGAGGCCCGGACGATCCGCTTCCACGCCGACGACCCGCGCGCTCTGGTCGGCGCCCTGCGACAGCCCGCCTGACGGCCGAGCAGCCGGGCGCCCGCCCGTTCACGCCAGGGCGAACAGGACCTTCGCGGTGCCCGGGTCCGCCTCCGTCAGCCGGACCCGGACGCGCTCGCCCAGCGGGAGCTCCGGACCGGCGGACTCGACACGGCCGACGATCGCCGGGTCCGCCAGCTGGACCGTGCCGACCAGTGGCTCGCGCTCCCGGACGTCGATCACCGTCGCCTCGAACGCCTCCCCGACGCGGTCCTTGAGCAGGGCGGCCTCGACCAGGTCCACCGACTCCCGTTCGGCGGTGTTCGCCAGCCGGGTGCCGTCGGCCATCTCCCGGGGCAGGGCCGCCAGCGCCGACAGCACCCACTCGGGGGTCCCGGCCCCGGCGGACGCCGCCACGCACAGCTCGCCGGCGTAGCGGTCGACCAGCCGGCGCAGCGGCGCCGTGCAGTGCGTGTACGGGGCCGCCACCGCGGCGTGGACCGCCGGATCGGGGGTCTGGCCGCCGGTGAAGACGGTGTAGCCCGCGCCCCGCAGGAGCGAGGTGCACTCCTGGAGGAAGGCGGCGTGGGCGGGGCGGTGCGGGTCGAGCGAGCCGACGATTTCGGCGTACGGGACGTGGTGCGGCCAGTCGACGCGCAGGGCCTTCGCGGCCCGCCGCAGCCGCCCGACGGCGCCGTCCGGCGCGGTGGGCAGGGTGCGCAGGATGCCGGTCCCGGCGGCGAGCATCAGGTCGGCCGCGGCCATGCCGGTCATGAGGGAGATCTGCGCGTTCCAGCCGTCGGCGGGCAGCGGCGCCCGGTAGCCGAGGCGGTAGCCGCCGTCGTGCACGGTGATCTCCTGTTCGGGCACGTTCAGCGAGATGCCGCCGCGCTCGCGCTCCAGGGCCTCGCGGAGCCTGCCGATGTCCTTCAGGAGGGCGAGGGGTTCCTCGGCGGTGCCGGTGTCGATGGCCTTCTGGACCCCGTCGTAGTCGAGTTTGGCCCGGCTGCGGACCAGCGCGCGGCGGACGTCGACGGCCTCGGCCCGGCCGTCCGGGTCGAGGTCCAGGCGCCACAGCAGCGCCGGGCGGGTCCGGTCGGGCAGCAGACTGGCCGCGCCCTCCGAGAGCAGGGCCGGGTGCAGCGGGACCCGTTCGTCGGGGAAGTACAGGGTGGTGACGCGGCGGTGGGCCTCCGCGTCGAGCGGGCCGCCGGGGGTGACGAAGGCGGCGACGTCGGCGATGGCGTAGTGCACGCGGTAGCCGCCGCCGGGCCGCCTCGCCAGGTGCATGGTCTGGTCGAGGTCGACGGAGGAGGGCGGGTCGATGGTGAAGAGGGGCAGCTCGGTGGCGTCGTACTCCGGCAGCCGCGGGCCGCGGGCGGCCCGCTCCGCCTCGGCGAGCACCTCGGCCGGGAACTCCCCCGGCACCCCCAGCTTCGTCCGCAGGTCACGCAGCGCCGCCCGCAGGGCAGCCCCGTCTGCGCCGGTGATGTGCAGGTGACGGCGTGGCATGGACCGAGCGTAGGGCCGTCCGGCCGGAGCGGCACGGCGAGCCGTCTACCCTGGCTCCGGGGCCGCATCCCCGCGCCGTGCCGTACCGAAGGAGAACCACCGTGCTCGTGCTGCTGCCGCCCTCCGAGGGAAAGGCCGCCGGCGGCTCCGGCGCACCGCTGAGGCCCGAGTCGCTGTCCCTGCCCGGACTGGCCCCGGCGCGTGCGGCGGTACTGGAGGAGCTGGTCGCCCTGTGCGGAACGGGCGACGACACCGCGGCGCGCGAGGTGCTGGGCCTGAGCGAGGGACTGCGCGGCGAGGTCGCCAAGAACGCGGAGCTGCGCACGGCGGTGGCCCGCCCGGCGGGCGAGGTCTACACGGGCGTCCTGTACGACGCGCTGGACCTGGCCGGCCTGACCCCGCAGGCGCGCAAGCTCGCCGATGACGCGCTGCTCGTGTTCTCCGGCCTGTGGGGCGCGGTACGGGTCACCGACCGGATCCCCTCGTACCGCTTCTCGATGGGCGTGAAGCTGCCGGGGCTGGGCGCCCTCGGCGCGTACTGGCGCGGCCCGATGGCCGAGGTGCTGCCGGGGACGGCGGGGGAGGGCCTGGTCCTGGACCTGCGCTCGTCGGCGTACGCGTCCGCCTGGAAGCCGAAGGGCGAGGTGGCGGGGCGGACCGCGACCGTGCGGGTGCTGCACGCGCAGATCGTCGACGGCGTGGAGAAGCGGTCGGTGGTCAGCCACTTCAACAAGGCGACGAAGGGGCGGATGGTCCGGGACCTGCTGCTGGCGGGGGCCGTTCCGGCCGGACCCGCCGAGCTGGTCGAGGCCCTGCGGGACCTGGGGTACACCGTGGAGGCCGGGGCTCCCGCGAAGGCGGGCAAAGCCTGGTCGCTCGACGTGGTCGTGTCCCAGATCCACTGAATCCGGTGCGTCCGGTGCGTCCGGTGCGTCCGGTGCGTCCGGTGCGTCCGGTGCGTCCGGTGATCCGGTGATCCGGTGCGTCCGGTCCGCCGCTCCCGCACCCCCGGCCCCGTCCGTCCGACGGGGCCGCACGCGTCGTCGGCCCGCCGCCCGCGAGGGCTACGCGCGGCCCAGCGGCCAGGCGACCGTGGCCGGGACCTGGTCCGAGGCGCCGGCGTACTGGGCGCAGGCGTCGGTCAGGGTCTCCAGCAGGGTCAGCGGGTCCGGCAGCGGGTGCTCGATGCCGCGGAGCCAGGTCACCGCCTCGTCACCGGGGAGGGCCGCCGGCGGCACCAGGACGTAGCTGCCGCGGCAGTGCCAGCGCAGGCCCGGGTGCTCGTCCATCGTCTCGGGGTGGCAGTCCAGCTCGCAGGGCCACCACTCGTCCTCGTCCTCGGGGGTGCCGCGGGTGGCGGTGAAGAACAGCATCCGGGCCTGGTCGCCCGTACCGCCGGACTCGGCGACCGGGCCGACGTCGATCCCGGCCTCCAGCAGGCGGGCCAGTGCGGCGGCTCCGGCTTCGAGGGGGACGTCGAGCACGTCGTGGACCATGCCCGTCGCGGTGATGAAGTTGGCCTGGGGCTGGTCGCGGGCCCACCGCTCGACCTGGGCGCGGTCGGTGGTGGACTGGGTCTGCCAGGCGAAGGAGACGGGGTGCCGCGCGGGCGTCGGACAGCCGATCCGGTCGCACGAACACCGGTAGCCGACGGGATGGGCGGCGGGGGAGATCGGCAGGCCGGCGGCGGCGACGGCCAGGAGGAGCGCCTCGCGCTCGCGTCCGGGATCCTCGGCGGTGGGTTTCTGCCGCCGGCGCAGCCACTGGGACATCCTGCTCTCGCCGCGTTGGACGCGGCCGGACTCAGACCCCATCTATCCCCTCACCAAACCGAACCGTTAACCCGGCAGACGTTTCCATGCTCCCACCATCCTGCGCCCCGGGTGACCGGACTCCTCAACCGGGGGGTTGGGGAGGGGCAGTGGACAACCCCTAGATAAGCACACTATTCGGGCATATGTTCCCGGTGGGCCGTCCGTCCCGTCCCGCCTAGCCCCCGGTGACGTTTGACACCCCGCCCAGCACCCGGTCGACGAGCGCGTCGGTGTACGCGTGCGTGAGCGGGCCCGTGCGCAGCAGCCAGCGGTACGTCAGCGGCCCGAGCAGCATCTCCACCGTCAGGCGTAGATCCGTGTCCGGTGCGAGCTGTCCCGCCTCCCGCGCCGTGCGCAGGCGCTCCTCGTACAGGGCGAGCTGCGGCTCCAGCAGCTGCTCCGTGAAGCGGGCGCCGAGCCCGGGGTCGGTCGCCCCGGCCGCCGCCAGGGCGCGCGCGGGGGCCTCGTACCTGGCGTCTGCGAACTCGTCCACGGTCGCCCGCAGTACGTACTTCAGGTCGGCCGCGAGGTCCCCGGTGTCGGGGAAGCCGGTCCACCCGCCCTCCGTCTCCGCGTCCCCGGCGAGGGCCAGCGAGGCGTCCAGGAGGACCGCCGCCTTCGACGGCCACCATCGGTAGATGGTCTGCTTGCCGACCCCGGCGCGGGCCGCGATGGCCTCCACCGTCAGTCGGTTGTAGCCGACCTCCCCGACGAGGGCGAGCGCGGCGTCGAGGATGGCGCGCCGGGAGCGGTCGCTGCGGCGGGCGGCGTCAGGGGTCTTGGTCATGCCGGGAACGTACCAACCCGATACGTCTCGTCTCTTCCCGGCGCTCCCTTGAACCACCCGGTCAGGTGGCTGCGCCCCGCCCCCGGAGGGGAGACGATTCTCTCCACGCGCGTCGCGCAATCGTGCGCGTCGTGCAAGTCGTGAGGAGCCTTCTTTGCGCAGAGACGCCACACCCCGGCGCTACCTGATGTGCCCACCGGCACACTTCAAAGTCACCTACTCCATCAACCCGTGGATGGATCCCACGAAACCGGTGGACCTGCCCCTCGCCCTCGCCCAGTGGGAGGACCTGAGGGACCGCTACCGCTCGCTCGGGCACACGGTCGAGACCCTCGTACCGGACCCCGCGCTGCCCGACATGGTCTTCGCGGCGAACGGCGCCCTCGTCGTCGACGGACGGGTGCTGGGCGCCCGGTTCGCCCACCCGGAACGGACCGCCGAGGCCGCGATCCACCTCGACTGGTTCCGGTCCCACGGGTACCGGGACGTCCACGAGCCGGCCCACGTCAACGAGGGCGAGGGGGACTTCGCCGTCACCGCCAGCTATCTGCTGGCCGGCCGGGGCTTCCGTTCCAGCCCGCTCTCGCACGACGAGGCCCAGGAGTTCTTCGGCCGCCCGGTCATCGGCCTGGACCTGGTCGACCCGCGCTACTACCACCTGGACACCGCGCTCAGCGTGCTGGACGGCGACGAGGTCATGTACTACCCGGACGCGTTCTCCCCGGGCAGCCGGGCCGTGCTCCGGCGGCTCTTCCCGGACGCGCTGATCGCCGACGGGCAGGACGCCGCCGCGCTCGGCCTCAACGCCGTCTCCGACGGCCTGCACGTCCTGCTCCCGCAGGCGGCCACCGGACTGCTGGAGCCGCTGCGCGACCGGGGCTTCGAGCCGGTCCCGATGGACCTGGGAGAGCTGCTCAAGGGCGGCGGCAGCGTGAAGTGCTGCACGCAGGAGCTGCGGCCCTAGCGCCGGGGCACTGGTGCCGGGTACGGCGGCCCGCGGTCCGGCGGCGGCCCGGTCGCGGTCCGGCGGCGGCCCGCTCCCGGGCCGGCGGACCTGCGGGGGCCGCGGGTCCTACGGGGCCGGCGGCCACTCCCGGCCCCAGTCGACGTCGCGCGCCGCCTTGTAGAGGTCGCCGTGGCGCTTGGTCACGGTGGCCCGGGACAGGCCCGTACCGTCCCCGTCCCCGTCCCCGTCCTGCGGACCGCAGAGCTCCAGCAGGACGAGCCCCTTGCGGATCTGCGGCCGCCGCGTGATCCGGTACGCGGCGGGCTCCACCGGGAAGCGGGTCGCGGCGACGTAGCTGAACTTCTCGTCCTCGTACGCGAGGGAGCCGCCCTTGACCTTCCGGTGCAGCGAGGACCGGCTGACCCGTGCCGAGAAGTGGCACCAGTCCTGGCCCACCTCGATCGGGCAGGTCCCGTCGTGCGGGCACGGCGCGGCCACGTGCATCCCGGCCGCGATCAGCTGCTCGCGGGCCTCGCGGACGCGCAGGTACCCCTCCGGTGTCCCCGGCTCGACCAGCACCACGGCCTGACCGGCCCGCGCCGCCTCCGCGACGACGGCCGTGCGCGCCTGCGGGGTCAGCTCGCCGAGGACGTACGAGACCGTCACCAGGTCGGCGTCGGGCACGGTCATCCCGGAGCCGATGACGGCCCGCCGCCACCCGGCTCCGCGCAGCGCCTGCGAGGAGGAGGCGCCCGCCAGCTCGCGGCCCAGGGCCAGCGCGGGTTCCGCCCAGTCCAGCACCGTCGTCTCGCGGGGGCCGTCCCAGGTGGCGTCCACCGCCCAGGTCGCGGCCCCCGTGCCGCCGCCCACGTCCACGTGCGAGGCGGGGGCCCAGCCGGGCGCCGCCTGCGCGAAGGCGTCCAGGGCGGTCCGTACGGCCTCGAAGGTGGCGGGCATCCGGTAGGCCGCGTACGCCACCACGTCGGAGCGGTCGCGCAGGACGGGCGCGTCCGTCGGGGTCTGCCCCCGGTAGCTGGCGATGAGCCGCTCGACGGCGGCGGTGGCCTGCTTAGGCGGGAGCCCGTCGAGCAGCCCGCCGAGCACGCTGCGGAGGGACTCGGCGCTGGTGGTGGGGGTGGTGGCGTTCACCCGCGAAGTTTACGGCGCCCCCGCGGGGCTCCGGGCCGCGCAGGGGCGGCGGCCCGGTCCGTACGGACTACGCGGCCTGCGGCTCGCGGCTCTGCCAGGGGCGGCACATCCCGAGGAAGCAGCCCACCGCCAGCAGCGAGCAGACCAGCTGGACCACCGCCATCGGCACCGCCGTGTCCTCGCCCGCGATCCCGACCAGCGGGGAGGCGATGGCGCCGACGAGGAACGAGGACGTGCCCAGCAGCGCCGACGCCGAGCCGGCGGCGTGCGGGGTCCGCATCAGCGCCTGCGCGTTGGTGTTCGGCAGCACCAGGCCCATCGCCGACATCAGCACGAACAGCCCGGCGGACACCGGGACGAGCCCGGCCTCCCCGAACACCCCGGCCGACATCAGCAGCAGCGCCACCGAGGCGGCGGTGATCACCCCGAGGCCGACGGCCAGTGCCTTGTCCAGGCTGACCCGGCCGACCAGCAGCTTGCCGTTGACCTGACCGACGATGATCAGGCCGACGGAGTTGAGGCCGAAGAGCAGGCTGAACGTCTGCGGCGAGGCGCCGTAGATCTCCTGCACCACGAACGGGGAGGCGGAGATGTACGAGAAGAGCACCGCGAACGCGAAGCCGCCGGCCAGGGTGTAGCCGGCGAAGACCCGGTCGCCGAGCAGCCCCCGCATGGTGCGCAGGGCCGAGCCGACGCCGCCGGTGTGCCGCCGCTCGGGCGGCAGCGTCTCGTCGAGCCGGCGCCACACCACCAGAGTCAGCACCAGTCCGACGCCGGTGAGGACGACGAAGACCCCGCGCCAGTCGGCGAAGCGGAGCACCTGGCCGCCGATGAGCGGGGCGACGATCGGGGCGGCCCCGGAGATGAGCATCAGGGTGGAGAAGAAGCGGGCCATCTCGACACCGTCGTACAGGTCGCGCACGACGGCGCGGGCGATGACGATGGCCGCCGCGCCGGCCAGGCCCTGGAGCAGCCGGAAGGCGATCAGCAGCTCGGTGGTCGGGGCCAGCGCGCAGATCGCGGTGGCGAGGACGTAGACGACCATGCCCGCGAGCAGGGGCCTGCGGCGGCCCCACTTGTCGCTCATGGGGCCGATGACGAGCTGGCCCAGCGCCATGCCGGCGAGGCAGGCGGTGAGCGTGAGCTGCACGGTCGCGGCGGGGCTGTTCAGGGCGCTGGTGACCTGCGGCAGGGCCGGCAGGTACATGTCCATCGACAGCGGAGGGAGGGCCGTCAGCCCGCCGAGGATGAAGGTGACCAGCAGACCGGTGCGGCGGGCGGCCGTCAGGGGTGCGGTGGCCGCGGGGGCGGGGGCGGAGGTGGATTCGGGCGACGACTCGTGCGACGGGGCCGTCGCGGGGCCTCTCTCCGACATGCGGAACTCCAGTCATCTTGTGTGTTTTCTGACCCCTGACCGACCCATGTTCTCAGCTGTCGGAACGTCCGGAGGCCGGTGCCCGGTGTGACGTAGCCTGCGGCCCCATGAACGAGAGTGGGAAGAAGACCGCCGTGGTGACCGGGGCCGGTTCCGGGATCGGCCGTTCCGTGGCCCTCACCCTGGCGGCGGCCGGCTGGGCCGTGGCCGCGGCGGGCCGCAGGACCGGGCCGCTGGAGGACACGGCCGCGGCGGCGGGGGCGGCGGCGGACGTGTTCCCCGTACGGGCGGACGTCAGCGATCCGGACGACGTGACCGCGCTGTTCGGAGCGGTGCGGGAGCGGTACGGGCGTCTGGACCTCCTCTTCAACAACGCGGGCACCTTCGGCCCGGGCGGCGTCGCCCTGGAAGACCTCACCCACGAGGCATGGCGCTCGGTCGTCGACGTCAACCTCACCGGCGCGTTCCTGTGCGCCCAGGCCGCCTTCCGCCTGATGAAGGCCCAGGACCCGCAAGGTGGCCGGATCATCAACAACGGCTCCATCTCGGCGCACGTGCCGCGCCCGCACTCCATCGCCTACACGGCGACCAAGCACGCGGTGACCGGCCTGACGAAGTCCCTGTCGCTGGACGGGCGCCCCTACCGCATCGCCTGCGGGCAGATCGACATCGGCAACGCGGCGACCGAGATGACCGAGCGGATGCGGACGGGCATCCTCCAGGCCAACGGACAGCTCGCCGTCGAACCGGTGATGGACGCGGCCGACGTGGCCCGCACGGTGCTGCACATGGCGGAGCTCCCGCTGGAGGCGAACGTGCAGTTCGCGACGGTGATGGCGACGAACATGCCGTACGTCGGGCGCGGCTGAGGCCGCGGAACCGGGAATGGGCCGCGGGTGGCGGAGGTTGAGCCGGTCATGACGACCGAAGTGCTGCGCTACACCGCCTTCTCCGACGACCCCGCGGGCGGCAACCCCGCCGGGGTCGTGCCCGACGCGGCCGGGCTGGACGACGCCGCGATGCTGGAGATCGCCGCCGGGCTGGGCTACAGCGAGACGTCCTTCCTGACCGCGCCCCCGCAGGGGCTGGGAGGCGAGCCCGGGCGCGCGTTCACCGTCCGCTACTTCAGCCCCAAGACCGAGGTCCCCTTCTGCGGGCACGCCACCGTCGCCACGGCGGTGGCCCTGGCCGAGCGGATCGGCCCCGGGGAGCTGCTGTTCGCCACGCGGGCCGGGACCGTGCCGGTCTCGGTCACCTCCGAGGAGGGCCGGCTGCGGGCCGTGCTGACCAGCGTCGAGCCGCATACCGAGGAGATCGCCCCCGCCGACCTCGCCGAGGCGCTGGCCGCGCTCGGCTGGCCGGCGGCGGACCTGGACCCGGCGTTCCCGCCGCGCATCGCCTACGCCGGGGCCCGGCACCTGGTGCTCGGCGCCGCCACCCGCGCCCGGCTCGCCGACCTCGACTACGACTTCGCCCGGCTGGAGACGCTGATGCGGCGCCTGGACCTCGTCACGGTCCAGCTGGTGCACCGGGCGGGCCCGGCGGAGTTCCACGTACGCAACCCCTTCCCCGTCGGCGGCGTCGTCGAGGACCCGGCGACGGGGGCCGCGGCCGCGGCGTTCGGGGCGTACGCGCGGGAACTGGGCCTGGTCCCGCCGGACGCGGTGCTCACACTGCACCAGGGCGAGGACATGGGCCGCCCGGGAGTGCTCACCGTGGAGCTGCGCGCCGGCGACCCCCGGGTGCGGGTCGGCGGCGCGGGCGTCCGGATCCCCTGAGGCGGGTCCCTCCGCCGGCGGGGATCCGGTGCGGGTCAGCCGCCCTGCGCGGCGCCCGTGGGCGGGGCGGGCGGCGCCGCCGGAGGGGAGGACGGCGTGCGCGGCCCCGCCAGGAACAGGGCCAGCACCGGAAGCAGGTACAGCACCCACACGGTCAGCTGGAGCACGGTCGGATCGGGCTGGAAGTTGAAGACGCCCTTGAGCAGGGTCCCGTACCAGCTGTCCGGCGGGACCGCGCCGCTGACGTCGAAGGCCCGGTTCCCCAGGCCGCCCAGGAAGCGGGCCTCCTGGAGGTCGTGGACCCCGTACGCGAGCACGCCCGCCGCCACGACCACCAGCATGGCGCCGGTCCACGTGAAGAACTTCGCCAGGTTGATCCGCAGCGCTCCCCGGTAGAACAGCCAGCCCAGCACGATCGCGGTGGCGATGCCCAGCAGCACCCCGATCAGCGGCGCCGAGGAGCCCTCGCCGCTCGCCCGGACCGACGCCCACACGAACAGGGCGGTCTCCAGGCCCTCGCGGCCCACCGCGAGGAAGGCGGTGGCGACCAGCGCGCCGGTGCCCATGGCCAGCGCCGCGTCGAGCCTGCCGTGAAGTTCGGCTTTCAGGTGCCGCGCGGTGCGCTTCATCCAGAAGACCATCCACGTCACCAGAGCCACGGAGATGATCGACAGGGTGCCCCCGAGGAGCTCCTGCGCCTCGAAGGTCAGCTCCTGCGTGCCGAATTCGAGCATCGCGCCGAAGGCCAGCGAGATCCCGCAGGCGATGGCGATGCCCAGCCACACCGGGCGCAGCGCGTCCCGGCGGTCGGTCTTGACCAGGTAGGCCACCAGGATGCAGACGACCAGGCTGGCTTCCAGCCCCTCGCGCAGGCCGATCAGATAGTTGCCGAACACGGCGGTTCTTCCTCTCCGGCGGGTGCTTACGCGAACAGCGTCCGGCCCCACCAGTCGTCCTTGTCACGGACGCCCGGCGGGACGGCGAAGACGGCCGAACCCACGTGCTGGATGTATTCGTTGAGCACGTCGTGACGTGCCAGGTTGCGCTGGACCGGGACGAAGCCGGTGCGGACGTCGCGCTGGTAGGCCAGGAAGAACAGGCCGGCGTCGAGCCGGCCCAGCCCGTCCGTGCCGTCGGTGAAGGAGTAGCCGCGGCGCAGGAGCGTCGCCCCGGCGTTGCTGTCGGGGTGCGAGAGGCGCACGTGCGCCTGCGGCTTCATCGCCTTCAGGAACGGCTCGTCGCGCTCCTTGGACTTGCCGACGGGGGCGCCCTCGCCCTTGTCGCGGCCGAAGATGTCCTCCTGCTCCTGGAGCGAGGTGCGGTCCCAGGTCTCGATGTTCATCCGGATGCGCCGGGCCACCAGGTACGAGCCGCCCGTCATCCAGTCGCTGCCGTCGCCGGCCCGGGCCCACACGTGCTTCTCCAGGGCGGCGGCGTCGGTGCCGGCGATGTTCCGGGTGCCGTCCTTGAAGCCCATCATGTTGCGCGGGGTCTGCTCGTCCGGGGTGGTCGAGGAGGTCTTGCCGAAGCCGAGCTGCGACCAGCGGACCGCGACCCGGCCGAAGCCGATCCGGGCGAGCTGGCGGATCGCGTGCACGGCGACCTGGGGGTCGTCGGCGCAGGCCTGGACGCACAGGTCGCCGCCGGAGCGGGCCGGGTCCAGGTTGTCGCCGGGAAACCGCTCCAGGTCGACGAGGGCGGCGGGGCGGCTGCCCTCCAGCGCGAACCGGTCCCTGGCGAAGAGGTCCGGACCGAAGCCGACGGTCAGGGTGAGGCGGGAGGGCTTCAGGCCCAGCGCCTCGCCCGTGTCGTCCGGCGGGGCCTGCGGCAGGCCGCCGAAGCCGCCCTCGCCGACGGGAAGTCCGGCCGTCATCAGCCGGGCCGCCTCGGTCCACTCCTTCAGGAGCTCCACCAGTGCGGCGCGGTCCTTCGTCTTCACGTCGAAGGCCGCGAAGTGCAGACGGTCCTGCACGGCGCTGGCGATGCCCGCCTGGTGCGCGCCGTGGAACGGTACGGCCCCCCCGGCCGCGGCCACCGGCACGGTGTCCGGGGAGCCGCCGAAGGCCACCGCCGCACCGCCGGCCGCGGCGGCGCCGAGCGCGAGCCCGGCGCCGCCCCAGCCCAGGACGGCACGCCGGGAGGGCGCGGCCGCGGGGGTGTCCGGGCTCGCGGAGGTGTCCGGGCCCGCGCCGTGGTCCTCCGGTTCCGGCCGCTGTTCCGGCTTCGGCTCGGTCATCGTGCTCTCCCGCCTGCTCCGTCGCCCCGTACCTACTTCGCGACCGCGGCGGCCAGCTTGGAGAGCGGCTCGGCGAGCGCGTTGACGCCGTCCGACAGCTCCTTGCGCTCGGGCTCGCCGACCTTGTCGTAGGCGGTGAACTCATAACCGGTCTTGTCCGCGCGGTACTTGTCCAGCAGCGTGTTCAGGGCCGCGAACTGGGTGTCCAGCTGCTTGGACAGCTCGGGGTCGTTCTTCGCGGCGATCGGCTTCAGGAGCGCGTACGCCTTCTCCGCACCCTCGACGTTCGCCTTGAAGTCGACCAGGTCGGTGTGGGAGTACCGCTCCTCCTCGCCGGTGACCTTGCCGGTGGCGACCTCGTCGAGGAGCTCCTTGGCGCCGTTGGCCATCGAGGTCGGGGTGATCTCCGCCTGGCCGACCTTCTTCTGCCAGTCGGTGAGGTCCGCGATCAGGGTGTCGGCGAGCTTCTTCTCCGCGTCGCCGATCGTGTTGTCGGCCCACAGGGCCTTCTCCAGGCGGTGCCAGCCGGTCCACTCCTGGCCGGGCTCCAGGCCGTCCTCGCGGACGTCGACCTTCGGGTCGATGTCGCCGAAGGACTCGGCGACCGGCTCGGTGCGCTCCCAGCCGATGCGCGAGGGCGCGTACGCCTTCTTCGCGGCCTCGACGTCGCCGGCCTTGACCGCGTCCGCGAAGACCTGCGCCTTGGGGAGGGTCTCCTCGGACTGCGCGACCACGTACTGGCGGTAGGCGGCGACCGCGGCGTCCGCCTCGGGGCTGCGCTTCTCGGCGGCGCCCTGACCGGTGGCCTTGACCTGGGTGCGCAGGCCGTCGCCCTTCATGCCCGGCTTGCAGACGATCTCGTAGTCGCCCGCCTTGATCTCGGCGGTGATGGAGGCTTTGGTGCCGGGGCCGATGTTCTCGCGCTCGGTCACGATCCGGTCGTCCGGGAACAGGACGTACAGCTCGGTGACCTTGGCGCCCTTGTTCTCGACGTCGATCTGGACCTTGCCGGCCGGGAACTCCGTCTTCGAGACGTCGCAGGCGGTGTCCGAGGCCGCGACCTTGATCGCGCCGTCGCCCCCGGCGCCGCTCTTCTCGGCGCAGCCGGTGACGGCGGTGAGCGCGGCCACCAGGGAGGCGGCGGCGACGACGGTGAGGCGGGCGGGACGCATACGGGACTCCTGGGCTTCGGACGAGGGCCGTCCCAGGGGTGGGGCAGGCCAGTGAGGCGGACCTAACTTAACCGAGGCTTACCTCACCCATACCCGCCCGTACAGTGATTCAGCTCTCACCTCTCCGTGCCGGACACAGGCGCGTCACGGACGCCCCACGACGGCCCCACGGACAGGTCAAGCGCTCGTCAAACCCGCTTCCGCCGCCGGCGCGGAACGCCCCGCGACGGGCGCCGTCGCGCGTACCGGAACCACCAGCGGAGCCCCGGAGCGGGGGTGCGCGAAGACCTCCACGGGCTGCCGGTAGACCCGGCTCAGCAGGGCGTCCTCGAAGACCACCGACGGCGGTCCGTCCGCCGCGATCCGCCCGTCGTGCAGGACGGCGGCCCGGTCCGCGTAGGCCGCGGCCAGCCCCAGATCGTGCAGGACGACGACCACGGCGTCCCCGGCGGCGGCCCGTTCCCGGCAGATCCGCAGTACGAGCTCCTGGTGGCGCAGGTCGAGGGCGGCGGTGGGCTCGTCGAGCAGCAGCAGCGGGGCCCGCTGGGCGAGGACGCGGGCCAGCGCGACACGGGCCCGCTCCCCGCCGGACAGGGCGGAGAACGGGCGTTCGGCGAAGTCCGTGACCTCGGTGGCGGCCATGGCGGCGGCCACCGCCTCCTCGTCGGACTCGGCGAACGGGGTGCCCGCCCAGGGCGCGCGGCCCATCCGTACGACGTCCTCCACCGGGAACGGGAAGGACAGCGCGGCCGACTGGGGGAGCACCGAGCGGCGCAGGGCGAGGTCGGCGGCGCTCCAGTCGCCCACCGGCCGGCCGTCGATCCGGATCTCGCCGGAGGCGGCGGGCAGGTCGGCGGCGAGCGCCGCCAGCAGCGTGGACTTGCCGGCGCCGTTCGGGCCGACCAGCGCCAGCACCTCCCCGGCGCGGGCGGTCAGGTCGATCCCGGCGAGCACCTCGCGCTGTCCGAGCCGTACGTGCAGGCCGGTGACCTCGGCGAGGGCCGCCCCGGGGGCGGGCCGGGCCGGGACGGTCCGCTTGTTGCGGGCGAGGAGCCCGGTCAGCCTGCTGGTCACGCCCAGCCTCCTTGCTTGCGGCGGGTGCGGCGCAGCAGCCAGAAGAAGAACGGGCTGCCGATCAGGGCGGTCAGCACGCCGAGCGGCAGCTCGGCGGGCTGGGCGATGGTCCGGGCGGCCAGGTCACCCGCGACGAGGACGACCGCGCCGGCGAGGGCGCTGCCGGGGACGAGGAAGCGGTGGCCGGGGCCGTTGGCCATGCGCAGCAGGTGCGGGACGAGCAGGCCGACGAAGGTGATGACGCCGGCCACGGCGACGGCGGCCGCGGTCAGCAGTGCGACGACCAGGACGAGGGCGAGGCGCAGCCGCTCCACGTCGATGCCGAGGTGGCGGGCGGGCCGCTCGCCGAGGGCCAGCAGGTCGAGGCGGCGGGCGTAGAACGGGGCGACGAGCAGGCCGGCGAGGGCGCAGGGCAGGACGGCGAGGACCTTGGGCCAGGTGGCCTGGGCGAGGGAGCCGAGCTGCCAGAAGGTGATCTGGTTGACCTGGCCGCTGTCGGCGAAGAAGACGAACAGGCCGATGAGGGCGCCGGCGAAGGCGTTGACGGCGATGCCCGTGAGGATGAGGGTGACGACCTCGGTCTTGCCGCCGTTGCGGGAGAGCAGATAGACGGCGCTGACGGTGATCAGGCCCGCGACGAACGCGCACACCGTGATCGTCCAGTTGCCGAAGAAGCTGAGTCCGAGGCCGATGGCGGCGACCGCGCCGACGGCCGCGCCGGCCGAGATCCCGATGACGCCGGGCTCGGCCAGCGGATTGCCGAACACGCCCTGCATGAGCGCGCCCGCGCAGCCGAGGCTGGCGCCGACGAGCAGGGCGAGGACGACGCGGGGGAGGCGTACGTTCCACAGCACGCTCTCCCCGACCCGGTCGAGGGGCGCCCCGCCGAGCCCGGCGCGGTGCTGGACGGAGGCGAGTACGTCGCCGAGGGGGATGCGGTAGGCGCCGGTGCCGGCGGAGACCAGGGCGAGTACGACGAGGGCGGCGACCAGGGCCGCGGTGAGCAGCACGGCCTTGCGGCGGCGCGGCGTGCGGGGGGCGGCGGGGCCTGGTCCCTGGGCGGGGGTGGTGGGTCCTTGGGCGGCGGGGGTGCCGGGTCCGGGAGGGCGCCGGGGCGTCTCCTCGGACGCCGAACGTGACGGGGCGTCGGACAGTGACGCGGCACTGTGTTCGGCACCCTGCGGGGAGCGCCCCGGCACCCGCCCGGACCCGGCGGCCCGCTGCGAGACGGGCGCGGAACGTCCGGCTCGGGCCGGGGCCGGCGCCGCCTTCGCCGGGGTGGGTTCGAGGGTGGGCTCGGGGGTGGTGTCCGTCGGGTGGGGGTCGTGGGGCAGGGTCACGTCAGGCGCCCTTGCCGTAGAGCTGGGCGACCAGGGAGGACAGCACCTGGTCGGTGCGCGGCCCGTAGTTCAGCAGGACGCCGTCGTCGACGCTGAGCACCCGGCGGTCCATGCCGGCCGGGGTCTGGGCGACGCCGGGGATCGTGACGAGGCCGTCGACGCCGCCGACCGATTCGAGGCCCTTGGACATGACCAGGATCGCGTCGGGCGCCGCGGCCGCCAGGGCCTCGCTGGTGATCGGGGTGAAGTCCTTGCCGAGGCCGGAGTCCTTGCCCGTGTCGACGGCGCCGGCCGCTTCCAGCAGCGAGGCGGCACCGGAGTCTGAGCCGCCCAGCAGGTAGACGGAGGCGGTGCCGCGCAGGTAGAGGAACGCCACCCGGGGCTTCTTCCCGGAGGCGGCCGGAATGTCCTTGCGGACGGCGGCGATCCGGTCGGCGGTGCGCCGGTTCAGCTGCGCGCCCGCGTCCTCGACGCCGAGTGCGGTGGCGACCGCGTCGATGCGCTTCGGTACGTCCTCCAGGCTCTTGGCCGGGGCGATGACGAGGACCGGGATGCCGGCGTCGCGGATCTGCTGGATCGCCTCCGCCGGTCCGCTGGTGGTCTCCGCGAGGACCAGCGTCGGGCGCAGCGAGAGCACGCTCTCGGCGGAGACGTCGTGGCCGCGCGTCACCACCGGTAGTCGGGCGGCCTGTTCGAAGGTGGCGGTGATGTCCCGGGCGACGACCTGCCTGCCGAGGCCGAGCGTGTGGACGATCTCGTTGAGGCCGCCCGTCAGCGGGACGACGCGGTCCGCCGAGGCGACCGTCACCTGGGCGCCGTCGTACGAGGACACGGTGACGGGCAGGGCGGGGGCGGGCGACGGGGACAGCGGCTCGACCCGGTCCGGGGCGGCCGGAGCGGAGGGGGCGGGCTTGCCCGCGGGCGTGGCCGTACCCCCGCAGCCCGTCGCGGCCAGGGCCAGGGCGACCAGAGTGGCCGTCAGGGCGAGGCGCGTGCGGGAGGGGCGGGAAGACGCGGCGGGCGAAGGCACGAATGCACCGTCCTGTTCGTGCGGCTGGCTGATTGGTGAACTTTCAACGACCGGGGGGTTCCGTATCCGGGCGGAGGTAGTTTAGGTTAGCCTAACCTGAGTTGCTAGCCCCTGGAGGGGACCGTCATGTCCGCAAGGCCCGCCCGTATGTACGCAGTCGCCCTGTTGGCGGCCCTGCTGGGTGCCCTGCTCCCCGCCACCGCCGCGCAGGCCGCCGACCGCGTCGTGCAGGGGGGCCGGCTGGACTGGGGCATCAAATCGTCGTTCCAGAGTTATGTCACCGGGCCCATCGCGAAAGGCGGATTCAAGCTGAAGAGCGGCGCCGCCACCGTCGGCGGGAGCCTCTTCCGCTTCCACTCGGCGGCCGGCTCCTACGACCCGGACAGCGGTGAGTTCAGTGCCTCCTTCAGCGGCGGGGTGACCTTCCAGGGCCACCAGAAGCCCGACGGCACGAACGAGCTGGACATGACCGTCAGCCGCCCCACCGTCAAGATCTCCGGCGGCCGCGGCACGCTGTACGTGGACGTCTCCAGCAAGGCCAAGGGCAGCGGATCGGTCACGAACCAGTCCCAGGTCGCCTTCGCCACGCTCGGCCTCGGCGGCATCAACATGAAGGGGGGCGGCACCCCGATCGCCCTGTCCAACGTCCCGGCCACCCTCACCGAGCAGGGGGCCACGGCGTTCGCCGGCTACTACGCGGCCGGCGCGCGGCTCGATCCCGTCTCGCTCTCCGCCGACGTCAAGGCCCCGGCCGCCGGCCCGGCGCAGCCCGCCGCGTCGGCCGGCCCGCAGCCGAGCACCTCCGCCGAGACCCCGCAGGCGGCGGGCGCCTTCACCGACGCCGCCGTCGACTGGGGCGTCCGGCGCACCTTCCGCGAGTACGTCACCGGCTCCATCGGCCAGGGCAAGTGGACCCTCGCCGACGGTGCCCAGGACGGCGGCGCGCTGTTCCGCTTCCCCCAGGGCAAGGGCGCGTACGACGGCCAGAAGGGCACGCTTGACGCGGCCTTCGCGGGCAGCGTCCAGTTCACCGGCGCCCACCTGGACCTCAAGCTCGGCAAGGTGAGCGTCAAGGTGGAGAACGGCAAGGGAGTCCTGTCCGCCGACGTCACCACCGCCACCGAGACGAAGCCCGCCGTCGCGCTCGTCGAGTTCGACGCCAAGGGCCTGAAGGCCGAGGGCGGCCTCGCCACCCTCGCCGAGGCCCCGGCCACGCTCACCGAGGGCGGCTCCCAGGCGTTCAATTCCATGTACAAGGCGGGCACCGAGATGGACCCCGTCTCGCTCGCCGTCGCACTCGACGCCACCGCGAAGCTCCCGGCCCTGCCCGACCTGGGCTCCACGGCCGCCCCCGCTCCGGCGGAGTCGACCCCCGCGGCCGCCCCCGCTCCGGCCGCCCGGGCGGAGGAGTCCTCGAACACCGGGCTGTACGCCGCCCTGGCCGCGGCAGCCCTGCTGGTCCTGGGCGGCGGCGCGGCCTTCCTGGTGGTGCGAAAGCGCCGTACGGCGGCGGCCGAGGCCGCGCCCGCCGACGGCCCCGCGCCCACCGACGCGCGGTAGCGCACCCCCTCTCCCCCCTTTTCCTTCCTCGTTTCAGGAGTGCTCCGCCATGTCGTCCACCCGTCGCCCGATCGCCGTCGCGGCCGCCATCCTCACCGCCGCCGCCCTGGGCACCACCGCCTTCGTCCTGCCCGCCACGGCCGCGGGCACCCCGGCCGTCGCCCCGCAGGCGGGCGGTGCCCCGACCGCGCCGATGAAGATCGTCGGCGGCACCCTCGACTGGGGCGTGCTCGCCAGCTACCGCGCGTACGTGACGGGCATGGCCAAGGGCGCCATCACCCCGGCCGACGGTGCCAAGGCCAACGCGGACGGCACCCTGCGGTTCGGCGAGGCCACCGGCCAGTACGACCCGGCCGCCGGGCACGTGGTGAAGGCCGCCTTCAAGGGCAGCGTCACCTTCTCCTCGCCCGCGCCGCCGACCGGCCACGGGTTCGAGGTCAAGCTCTCGGACTTCCGCATCGACACCGGCACCAAGAAGCTCACCGCCGACGTCACCAAGAGCGGGGCCACGACCCAGGACGTCCCGCTCGCCGCGGTCGCCTTCGGCGGCCAGGCGATGGACAAGCTGGCGACCACCCTCACCAAGGAGGCCGCCGACGCGCTCGGTTCGGCGAGCTACGAGGGCAAGCTCGGCGACCCGCTGACCGCGCGGCTTGAGTTCGAGAAGCCCAAGCCGACCCCCACGCCGACCCCCACCCCCACCCCCACGCCGACGCCGACGCCGACCCCCACCCCGACGCCGACCGCGACGAAGCCGACGCCCACGCCGGCGCCCACCGCGACGAAGCCGGCGGCGACGCCCACCGCGACCGCCACCGCGCGGCCCACGACGCCGGCCGGCGCGCAGAAGGTCCTCAGCGCCAAGCTGACGTGGGGCGTGAAGGAGTCCTTCCGCAGGTACGTCCTGAGCGGGGGCTCCGTCACCCCGTCCGGCGGCGCCGCGAAGAGCGGCGACCTGTACGACTTCGCCCTCGGCAAGGGTGAGCTCGACGCCGCGAAGCAGAAGCTGAACGTGTCCTTCGAGGGCGGCCTCCGCTTTCAGTACACGGGCCACGGCATCGACATGAGCTTCGCCAACCCCCGGGTCGACGCCACCGGCAGGACCGGCACCCTGTACGTCGACGTCAAGAACGCGTCCGGCAGCAAGACGGCCGTCCCGTTCGCCACGCTGGACCTGTCGAAGGCCGACTACAGGACCAAGGGCGGCGTGCTGGCCCTGAACGGTGTTCCGGCGGCCTTCACCGCCCAGGGCGCTGCGGTCTTCGCCAACGACACCGTCGGCTCCATGTACAAGGCGGGCGACGCCATCGACCCGCTGAGCTTCTCGGTGGCCGTGGACAAGGACGCCACCCTCCCGGCCACGGGCGGCGCGACCGGCGGCTCCTCCTCCACCGGCGGTACGGGCGCCGCGGGCGCCACCGCGGGCGGCGGCTCCGGCGGCGGTTCGGTCGGCGGCGGCTCGGTGGGCGGCAACCTCGCCGCGACCGGCGCCGAGATCCCGGCCGGCGCCCTGCTCGGCGCCTCCGGCGCGGTCATCGCGGCCGGCGCGGGCGCGGTGTACTTCGCCCGCCGTCGCCGTACGGCCCGGAACTGAGCCGTGCTTCAATGCCCGCGTGAACGATCTCGACGTCCTCAAGGTCTTCTGCGCGGGTGACGGCCGGTACGGCAACCCGCTCGGAGTCGTACGCGACGGCCGGACCTGCCCCGACGACGCGTCGCGGCAGGCCCTGGCCGCCGAACTCGGCTACAGCGAGACGGTGTTCGTCGACGACCCCGAGCGCGGGGTCGTCGACATCCGCACCCCCGGCACGCGGATGTCCTTCGCGGGACACCCGCTGGTCGGGGTCGCGTGGTTGCTGGACATCGAGGAACTGCACCCGCCGGCCGGCTCCGTATGGGCGCGTGACGACGGGGAGTTCACCTGGATCACGGCCCGCCCGGAGTGGGTCGGGGACAAGCGCACCGAGCAGTACGCGAGCGCGGCCGAGGTCGAGGCGCTGCCCGCCCCGCCCCCGGGCGAGGGCTGGCTGTACGCCTGGGCCTGGGAGGACGAGACCGCGGGCCGCGTGCGCGCCCGCGGGTTCCCGCGCCGCCATGCGTGCGGCGACAGCCGCTCCTGTGGAGCCGGGGCTTGCCCCGGGGAGGCCGTCGTCGAGGACGAGGCCACCGGCTCGGCGGCGATCCTGCTGACGGCCCAGCTGAACCGCGCCCTGAACATCACCCAGGGCGCGGGCTCCCAGATCCTCACCGCCCCCGGCCCGGACGGCACGGTCGAGGTCGGCGGCCGCGTCCGCTTCGCGTCGGCGGGCTGAGCACGGAGCCGAGCGGGGGAGCGGTGCGGGGAGCCGAGCGCGGGGGGGGGGGGGGGGGCCCGGGGGGGGCGAAACCCCCGCCCCCCCCCCCCCCCCCCCCCCCCCCCCCCGGCGGCCCCCCCCCCCCCCCCCCCCCCCCCCCCCCCCCCCAAGA
>NZ_JBEOXU010000007.1:0-30747 GCF_040296725.1 Streptomyces sp. NPDC002044 | reverse complement strand
GGCCGGCCCGGTGCGTCATGCACCGGGCCGGCCCCTTCGCCGTCCCGCCTACGCGCTGAGCGGGAACTGCCGGCCCAGCTCGCGGAAGACCGCGCCGTTGAAGTCGAAGGCGCGCTTGCACTCGTCGATGATGCGCTGCTTCTCCAGGTCGTCCGCGTCGATCCCGTCGAGCAGTTCCCGGTAGGTCCGCTTGAAGGCGGCCGGGTTGGAGATGGCGGCGAAGACGTAGAAGCGGACGCCGTCGCCCTTGCGCGCGAAGCCCCACGTGCGCTCGGCCTTGTCGCGGATGATCTGCCCGCCGGAGAGGTCGCCCAGGTAACGGGTGTAGTGGTGGGCGACGTACCCGCCCGGCCACTGGGCGGCGCACTCGGCGACCCGGGCGGCATACGCCTCGGTCGCGGGCAGCGCCGCCACGCTGTCGCGCCAGCCGGCGCCCAGCAGGTGCTCGAGGTCGCGCTCGATCTCGGCGACGCGCATCAGCTCGGGCTGGATGAAGGGGCCCGCGACCGGGTCGTCCTTCAGGGAGTCGGCCGCGTCCTCCAGAGCCCGGTACACGAACCACAGCTGCTCGGTGTAGCGCGTGTAGGCGTCCACTCCGAGCCGGCCGCCCAGCAGGTCGCTCATGAAGGTCGACGTCTCGGCCTCGGTGTGCTGCTCGTGTGAGGCGACGCGGATGACCGTAGAGAAGGCGTCCAAGACGGACCTCCAAGAAGGGGGAAACAGGCGTGGCGGCTCAGCCGCCACACCGATCTTCCTACTTAGGCTTGCCTAAGTCAATGTGTTCCCGACGCCTTGTCGGTAAAAAAATCCGCCTCTTCCGGCGGCCCGCCCTACGGCAGGGTCAGGATCTCCGCCCCGGTGTCCGTCACCACCAGCGTGTGTTCGAACTGCGCGGTGCGCTTGCGGTCCTTGGTGACGACCGTCCAGCCGTCCGCCCACATGTCGTACTCGTGGGTGCCCAGGGTCAGCATCGGCTCGATGGTGAAGGTCATCCCGGGCTCGATGACGGTGGTGGCGTGCGGGCTGTCGTAGTGCGGGATGATCAGGCCGGAGTGGAAGGACGAGTTGATGCCGTGTCCGGTGAAGTCCCGGACGACGCCGTAGCCGAACCGTTTCGCGTACGACTCGATGACCCGGCCGATGATGTTGATCTGGCGGCCCGGCCTGACGGCCTTGATGGCGCGGGCGAGTGCCTCGCGGGTGCGCTCCACCAGCAGCCGCGACTCCTCGTCCACCTCCCCGCACAGATAGGTGGCGTTGTTGTCGCCGTGCACGCCGCCGATGTACGCGGTCACGTCGAGGTTCACGATGTCGCCGTCGCGCAGGACGGTGGAATCGGGGATGCCGTGACAGATGACCTCGTTGACCGAGGAGCACAGCGACTTGGGGAAGCCCCGGTAGCCGAGCGTCGAGGGGTAGGCCCCGTGATCGCACATGTAGGCGTGGGCGACCTTGTCGAGCTCGTCGGTGGTCACCCCCGGCGCGATCAGCTTGGCGGCTTCCTCCATCGCCTGGGCGGCGATCCGGCCGGCGGTGCGCATGGCCTCGATGGTCTCGGCCGACTGCACCTCCGGTCCGGTGTACGGAGTGGGCGCGGGCCTGCCCACGTACTCGGGCCGGCGGATGTTTCCGGGAACGGAACGGACGGGAGAGAGCTCGCCTGGTACGAGCAGTGACTGACCGGACATGCAAGCGAGTGTATCCAGCGGGTATGGGAGAGCATGGCGGCAAGAGCCGCATCGAGAGGAGCCTGACGGCGATGGCCTTGTTCAAGAAGCGACAGGTGGGCAAACCGGGCGAGTGGTACTACTGCCTGGTCCACAAAAAGGTCGAAGAGGGCCCCGACTGCCCCGCCAAGGACCGCTTCGGCCCGTACGGGACGCCGGAGGAGGCGACCCACGCCATGGAGACGGCGCAGGAGCGCAACCTCGAATGGCAGAACGACCCCAAGTGGAACGACAAGACGCGCGGGGAAGAAGAGGGCGGCGGGGGCACGGCCACCCCGTAGGGGCGGTCCGCGGCCGCGGCCGCGCCCCGGGCCGGTACCGGGACTGGGACCGGGCTGGTGCCGGGACCGGTACCGGCCCGGCCGCGGCTCCTACCAGCGGCTGGGCGGCGGGGCGGTCAGCTGATCGGCCAGCCGCGCCAGCCGGTCCCGGAAGCGGCGCGGCCCACGCTGCGCCGGCAGGCTGTTCTCCCCGGCGGCCGCGCTGACCAGGTGCTGCACCGTGTCCAGGTCCAGTTCGCCGCTGCCCTCCGCCACCGACAGCGCCTCGTGCGCGAGGGCCCCGAGATCCGGGTCTCCGCCGTCCAGGGACAGTACGGTCGCCCCGGCGCGCCGGGCGTCGTGGACGCGCTGGAGCAGCCCCTCGCCGGGGGGCTCCGGGGCCACCACCAGCAGGGTGTGCCCGCGCCGGGCCGCCTCCAGCCTGCCCAGCCCCACCGACAGGTGCGGCGGCTCCCCGGCCGGCACCCGGTGGCGCACGAGCGTCGGGGCCAGCTCCGGCAGGCCCGACCAGGCGGCCTCGTCCACCAGGTGCGCCGCCAGGTGCCAGGGCTCGTACTGCTCCGTCCCCACCAGCAGCAGGTTCCCGCCCGCAGGGGTCACCGAACGCCGGAGCGACCCGGCGAAGCGGCGCGCGGCACCCGGCCACTGCGTACCGGCGAGGACCTCGCGCAGCAGCGCGACTCTCACGGCATCCATGAGCGGCATCCTGCACCATGCGCGGGACGCGCGTGGCCGGTTCGCGACGTCCCGCCCGGCCGGCGGGCGCCGTGGCCGTTCGACTCTGATGATCTCGGGGTTACCCTCGCCCCCATGACCTCTACGGACAGTACTCAGCAGCCCCCGGCCAAGGCGCCCGCCAAGGACCCGTGGGACCTCCCCGACGTCTCCGGCCTCGTCGTCGGCGTCCTCGGCGGCACCGGTGACCAGGGCCGGGGCCTGGCCTACCGGCTCGCCCGGGCCGGCCAGAAGGTGATCATCGGCTCCCGCGCCGCCGACCGCGCGCAGGGCGCCGCCGCCGAACTGGGCCTCGGCGTGGAAGGCGCGGACAACGCCGACTGCGCCCGGCGCAGCGACATCGTCATCATCGCCGTCCCCTGGGAGGGCCACGCCAAGACCCTCGAATCGCTGCGCGAGGACCTCGCCGGCAAGCTCGTGGTGGACTGCGTCAACCCGCTCGGCTTCGACAAGCAGGGCGCGTACGCCCTCCAGGTCGAGGAGGGCAGCGCGGCCCAGCAGGCGGCCGCCCTGCTCCCGGACTCCCGCGTCACGGCGGCCTTCCACCACCTCTCGGCGGTCCTGCTCCAGGACGCGTCGATCGACGAGATCGACACCGACGTGATGGTGCTGGGCGAGTCCCGCGCGGACACCGACCTCGTCCAGGCCCTGGCCGCCCGCATCCCCGGCATGCGCGGGGTCTTCGCGGGCCGCCTGCGCAACGCCCACCAGGTCGAATCCCTGGTCGCCAACCTGATCTCCACGAACCGCCGCTACAAGGCCCACGCGGGCCTGCGCGTCACGGACGTCTGAGCCGGGCGGTCCGCAGGGCCCGTCGCGGTACGCCTGCCCGGCCGCTCCGTCCGTCCCCCGGACCCGGAGCCGCCGGGCACACGGGCGGTGGTCCACCACCGGTAGCTCGCAGGCAGCTTCGCGAATCCCGGTTGACGCGGGCAGGAGCCGCGCCGGAGCATCGGGGTGCGGCCTTCTCGCCGCCGAGCACACCCACCCCGCCCCACGACCGCGCCGCCGCACGCCCGCACGCCCGCATGAGAGAAGTGGACCACCCGATGAGGCCAGAAGCCGTTGTAGCGTTGCTCGCCGAACCCACCCGGCTGCGGGTCTTCTCCGCGGTCGTCCTCGGAGCGTCCACGCTGCCCGCCGCGGCCGAAGCGGCGGGAGTCAGCGCCAAGGAGACCGCCGTCGCACTGCGCCGCCTCCAGGGCGGCGGCCTGGTCGTCGAGTCCGAAGGGCTGCTCGCCGCGCGCACCGGCCACTTCAAGGACATCGTGCGCGACACCCGCACCACCGAGGAGCCCGAGCGTCACGGCTACGCCGACGAGGAGGTCGAATCGCTGCTGCGCACCTTCGTACGGGACGGCCGGCTGGTGCGTCTGCCCTCCCAGTGGGGCCGCCGCCGCATCGTCCTCCAGCACCTGACGCACCGTACGTTCAGCACGGACACCACCTACGACGAGCGCTCCGTCAACGAGGAGCTCAAGGTCTGGTGCGAGGGGGCGGGCACCGACCACGTGACGGTCCGCCGCTACCTCGTCGACCTCTGCCTCCTCGGCCGCGAGGCCGGCCGCTACTGGCTGCGCACCGACATCCAGCCCGCGCTGTAGACCCTCGGTCGGGTCCGCGTACGCGTCCGTACGCGGACGGATCCGTCCGCGTCCCGCGTCCGTTCCGTGCCGTCGCGTGCCGTCCCGCGCCGTCGCGTGCCGTCCCGCGTCCGTTCCGCGCACCCCGCAGGGCCCGCCCCAGGCGGGCCCTGCGGCATGTCCGCGCCCGTCGCCGTGCCCCGGCATGGCGGGTGAACTGCCTGGTCAGTGCCTGTCCGAGTGCCGCAAGCGCACCGTCCGGCGTGCCTAGCCTTGCACCGTGTACGTGCCGGACCCGCCCCGCGGCCCGTGGCCCGCCGGCGCGCCGGACCGCCCCCGCGCGCCGGACCATCCCGCGCCCCGGCCCGCTCCGCGCCCCGGACCGTTTCCGTACGGACCCGGCCGGCACCGCGACCAGAGGAGATCAGTAGTGTTCCCGTTGTCCTACGCGCAGCAGCGTCTGTGGTTCCTCAACCGGCTGGAAGGGCCGAACTCCACCTTCAACGCCCCGCTGACCCTGCGGCTCTCCGGCCCGCTCGACACCGCTGCCCTCGGTGCCGCCTGGCAGGACGTCCTGGAGCGCCACGAGAGCCTGCGTCCCTCCTTCGCCGAGAGCGACGGCGAGCCCCGCCAGAGCGTCCTCGCCGCCGACGACCCGAGGCTCGCCCTGGTCACCACCGGCTGCGCCGCCGCCGACCTGCCCGCGGCGCTCGCCTCCCTCCAGTCGGCCCCCTTCGACCTGGCCGCCGAACTCCCCGTCCGTGCACGGCTGCTGGCCGTCGGACCCGAGGAACACGTCCTCGCCCTGGTCATGCACCACATCGTCAGCGACGGCTGGTCCATGGCCCCCCTGCTGCGCGACCTGACCCGCGCCTACACCGCCCGCGCCGGATCCCCGGCCGGACCCGGCGCCGCCCCCGACTGGGCGCCGCTGCCCGTCCAGTACTCCGACTACGTCCTGTGGCAGCGGGACCTGCTCGGCGCGGGCGAGGACCCCGGCAGCCTCCTCAACGAGCAGCTGCGCTTCTGGCGGGACGCGCTCGCCGGACTCCCCGACGCACTGGAACTGCCCGCCGACCGGCCCCGCCCGGCCGTCGCCACGCATCGCGGCGGCCAGCTCTCCTTCGACCTCGGCCCCGAACTCACCGACCGGCTCCGCGAGACGGCCCGCGCGAGCGGCACCACCCTCTTCATGGTCCTCCAGGCCGGCGTGGCGGCCCTGCTCACGCGCCTGGGCAGCGGAACCGACATCCCCCTCGGCACGATCGTCGCCGGGCGCTCCGACGAAGCCCTCGACGACCTCGTGGGCTTCTTCGTCAACACCCTCGTCCTGCGCACCGACACCTCCGGCGACCCCGCGTTCACCGAACTCCTGACCCGCGTCCGGAACACCTCCCTGTCCGCCTACGGGCACCAGGACATCCCCTTCGAGCGGCTGGTCGAGGAGCTCAACCCGGTCCGCTCCCGGTCCCGTCACCCCCTGGTCCAGGTCTCCGTCGAACTCCACGCGGCCGACGGCGTCCCGGCCTCCTGGCCCGGCCTGGAGTGCGCCGAACTCCCCGCCGACCTCGGCGGCATCGCCAAACTGGACCTGAACTGGGACTTCTTCGAGACCGCCGACACCGTCACCGGAGAACTCGCCTACGCCCGCGACCTCTTCGACGACGAGACCGGCACCCAGCTGGCCCGCCTCCTCACCCGGCTGCTGACGGCCGCCGCCGCCGACCCGGCCGCCCCGCTGTCCCGGCTCGCCCTGCTCACCGCCGAGGACCGCCTCGACCTCCTCGCCGGGCGGCACCGCCCCCAGCACGCCGACCTCACCCACGGCGTGCTCGCCCGGATCCGGGCCCACGCGGCGGCCCGGCCGACCGCCCCCGCCGTCACCGACGCCGACGGCACCGGCCTGGACTACGCCGGCCTCGTCGGCCGGGCGAGCGCGGTGAGCCGCCGCCTGCGGCCCGCCCCCGACGCCCCGCGCGGCTTCGCGGCCGTCCTCGCCGACCGCGGTTCGGGCGCCGTCACCGCGCTGCTCGGCATCCTCGGTGCCGGGTGCGCCTACTTCCCCCTCGACAGCAGGGCCCCGCTCGCCCGCAACGCCGGCCGGCTCAATGACACCCGGGCCACCCACCTGCTCACCGAGGCCCGGCACGCCGGCCGTGCCCGGGAGATCGCCGCGGCCGCCGGGCACCCCGTCGAGGTACTCGTACTGGACGACACCACGGACCCGTCCGACGACCTGGCCCCCGTCACGCACGGCCCCGACGACCTCGCGTACGCCATCTTCACCTCCGGCTCCACCGGCCGGCCCAAGGGCGCGATGGTCGCGCACCGCGGTCTGGTCAACAACCTGCTCGGCGAGGCCGAGGCCATCGGCATCACCGGCCCCGGCCACGTCGTCGCCTCCAGCGCCCCGCTGACCTTCGACATCTCCGTCTGGCAGATGCTCACCGCGCTGATCTTCGGCGGCCGGGTCCAGGCCGTCGACGAGGCCACCGCCCGTGACCCGCGCGCCCTGTTCGCCCTCGTCGTGGACAGCGGCACGACCGTCCTCCAGGTCGTTCCCAGTCTGCTCCGGGCCGCCCTCGACGACTGGGACGCCCGCGCGGCCGCCCCCGTACCGCTTCCGCTGACCGCGCTCGCCGTCACCGGCGAGGCCCTGCCCGGTGACGTCGCCCGCCGCTGGCTGGCCCGCCACCCGGACATCCCGCTGGTCAACTGCTACGGGCCCACCGAGTGCTCCGACGACGTCACCCAGGCCGTCATCACCGCCGCCGACGCCCCCGCGGGCGCCCGCAGCCCCATCGGCGTGGCCAGCCGCGGCATGACCCTGTACGTCCTGGACGACCACCTCGGCCTGGTCCCGGCCGGAGTCCCCGGCGAGCTGTACATCGGGGGCGTCGGCGTCGGCCTCGGCTACCTCGACGACCCGGTGCGGACCGCCTCGGTGTTCGTCCCCGACCCGTTCCGCGACGAGCCCGGACACCGCATGTACCGCACCGGCGACGTCGTCCGCTACCTGCGCGACGGCCGGCTGGAGTTCCTCGGCCGCCAGGACCACCAGGTCAAGATCCGCGGCCAGCGCATCGAGCTCGGCGAGGTCGAGTTCGCGCTGCGCCGGGTCCCGGGGGTCCGGGACGCCGTCGCCTCCGTACTCACCGGCCCGACCGGCCTGCGGACGCTCGTCGGCCACTACATCGGCACGCCCACCCCGGCCGAGGCGCGCGCCGCCTTGGCCGCGGTGCTCTCCGACGCGATGGTGCCGTCGGTCCTCACCCCCCTCGACGCCTTCCCCCTCACCCCCAACGGAAAGCTGGACCGCACGGCGCTGTCCGTCCCCAACCTCGCCGCGGCCCCGGCCGGACGCGCCCCGGGCACCGCCGAGGAGAAGGAGCTGTGCCAGGTCTTCGAGGAGGTGCTCGGCGTGACCGGGATCGGCCCCGACGACGGCTTCTTCGACCTCGGCGGCCACTCGCTGCTGGCGATCCGCCTGGTGACCGCCGTCAACCAGCGCCTCGGCGCGGACCTCCCGCTCAGTGCCGTCTTCGAGCGGCAGACCCCGGCCGGCCTCGCCGCACTCCTCGACGGCGGGGCCCCGCTGCCCGCCGGCCCGGCCGGCGCGGGCCTGACCGAGGACGTGTGGCTCGACGAGGAGATCCGTCCGACCGGACCGCCCGCCCGCGAAGCCCCCGCCGACGGCGGCGCCGGCCCCCGGCACGTCCTGCTCACCGGGGCCACCGGATTCCTCGGCTCCTTCCTGCTCCGCGACGTCCTCGCGCACTCCGCGGCCACCGTGCACTGCCTGGTCCGGGCCGACGACGACGCCGGGGCGATGCGGCGCGTCGAGCGGGCCCTGACCGGTTACGGGCTGTGGGACGAAAGCCTGCGCGCCCGGATCGTCCCGGTCGCCGGGGACCTCGGCCGGCCGTTGCTGGGCCTGTCCGGGGAACGCTTCGACGACCTGGCCCGCCAGGTCGAGCTGATCCTCCACAACGGCTCCCGGGTCAACCTGATGGAGTCCTACTCCCGGCTCAAGGCGGCCAACGTGGACGGCGTCCGCGAGGTCCTCCGGCTCGCCGTCCGCCACCGCACCAAGCCCGTCCACTACATCTCCACGATCAGCACGGTCGTGGCCGGACCCGACGACCCCGAGGTCCTGCCCGAGTCCTGGGTGAGCGACCCGGCGCTCATCGACCCGTACGGCTACGTGCGCAGCAAGTGGGTGGCCGAGGGGATCCTCCGGATCGCCCAGGAGCGGGGCGTGCCCACCGCCGTCCACCGCCCGTCCCGGATCGCCGGGGACTCGGTGACCGGGGCGGTCGGCGGCGACGACGCCTTCTGGCACTACGTGCGGGCCTGCGTCGAGCTCGGGTTCCGGCCCGCGGCCGGCGCCGAGGGGGACACCCTGCGCGAGAACATGGTGCCGGTGGACTTCGTGTCCCGCGCCGTCGTCCACCTGGCCCTGACGGGTCCCGCCGACGGCCGCGTCCACAGTCTCGTCAGCCCCGAGCAGGTCGAGCTGTCCGCCGTCCTCGACCACGCGCGCGCCGCCGGACACCCGGTGGAGGAACTCCCGTTCCAGGAGTGGCGGGAGCGGCTCAACGACCGGGCCGCGGGGCAGCCCGCCGGACTGCCCGGGGCCACCGGCAGCTCGGTCCCGGCCGTCGCGCTGCTGGCCAGTACGAACGGGGACGCCTCGGGCCGCTACCCGGACGTCTTCGACCGCGGCAACCTCGAGCGCGGGCTGGCCGGGAGCGGGCTGGAGTGCCCGCGGGTCGACGCCGCGCTCCTGGGACGGTGGTTCGACTGGTTCGCCCGTACCGGCTTCCTGCCCGTACGCGGCTGAGCCCCGCCTCCCGCCCGGCGCGCTGCCCGTCACCGGGGGCCCGGGCGGCCCGTCACCCGAGGCGGCCGGGCTCCGGGTCGCCGGGGTCCCGGAGCATTCCCGAGGTCGCCAGGAGGTAGCCGAGCTGCGCCCGGCTGTTGCTCTCCAGCTGGGTGGAGACCTTCCGGATGTGCTCGGCGACGGTGCGCCGGCTCGTGCCCAGCCGTCGGGCGATCGAGTCGTCCGTCTCGCCGGAGACCACCGCGAGCAGGATGGCCCGCCGCATGTCCGTGGTCGCGGCCGTCGACCGGACGGGGGCGGTGTCGGGGGACACCGGCACCGACCGGGACCAGGCGTTGTCGAAGAACCGGGTCAGCAGCCGCACCAGCGCGGGATGCCGTACCTGGAGCGCCGCGGTGCGGCGCGTCTCGGAGACCGGGATGAAGGCCGTCTCCCGGTCGCAGATGATCATCCGCTCGAACACCTCGGCCAGCGTGCGCACCTCGGCCCCCGACTCGGTGATCTGCCCGATGTAGGCGATCGTCGCCGGGTGCGAGCGCACCGTGTGCTGGTAGATGGTCCGCTGCGACACCCCGCGTGCCAGCAGGCGCAGATCCCTGGGCAGCGCCTCCGCCAGCAGGTGGGCCGAGCGGCCCCCGCCCGGCTGCGCGGTCAGCAGTTCCTCCCGGCAGCCGTCCACCGCCGCCTCCAGCGTCCGGCTGATCAGCTCGCCGCCCGACAGCAGGGTCAGCGGAGGCTGCTCGTCGCGGCGCGCCTCCGTGTAGACGTCGGTGAAGTGGGAGAACAGCGCGTTCGCGGTCCGCAGCCGCAGCTGCCCTTCGTCGACCGTGGCCTGAAGGGGGCCGAGGATCAGGTGCGCCGCCGTCGTCGGCGGGACGACCATCGCCCGGTCGGGAGCGTCCGGCTCCTCGGTCGCCAGGTTCAGTTCCCACAGGCAGGCGGGCACCTGTTCGCGCGGCAAGGGCCCGGTGGAGAGCGCGCGGTAGACGTTCAGGGCACTGCTGCACGTACCGTCCGAGCTCGAAATGTCGCAGTTGCAGGCCAGGCTGGTGGTTTGTGCGCGGTTCACAACTATGCAGATTACACTTGCGCACTTCTCAAACCCTGGGAGGCGACCAGGCGCTGATCCAAGATTTCCTCAGGCCGAAAAACACCTTCGGCCCTTCCCGTGACATTGAGGAACATCATGCGCAACAACGTCAGCAGCCGCCGTTCCGCCCTCCGCGCCCTTTTCGCCACCACCTTCCTCGCCCTCACCCTCGCGGCCGGCACCGTCGCTCTGACCAGCGACGAGCAGCAGCACGCCGCGCAGGCGGACTCCGCTTGGGGCTCCGCGAAGCCCGTCGCCCCCGGCAAGTGAGCGGGGCTGGCAGCCGGCTTATCCGCCATGCTCCCGGACTCCCGCCGCGCCCACGACGATGACCTGATCTCATTCATCGCCGCCAGCCCTTCGCCCTATCACGCGGTCGCGGAATCGGCCCTCCGGCTGGAGGCGGCGGGCTTCTGCAAATTGTTCGAATCGGACGACTGGGCGGATGCGACCGGCGGTTGCTACGTCGTCCGCGACGCGGCACTCGTCGCCTGGTACGCGCATCCGGACACGCCCCCCGAGGCGCCCCTCGCCCTGATCGAGGCCCGGACCGACTCCCCGAACCTGCGGATCCACCCCGCACCCGACACCGCCGCCGCGGGCTGGCGCCGGATCGCCGTCACCCCCTACGCCGACTGCTCCCCGGAGCCCTGGTACGACCGGGATCTCGGAGTCTCCGGACGCCTCCTGCTGCGCGACGGCACCACCCGGCTCGCCTGCCTCGACGAACCGCTGCTCCGCCTGGCGGGCCCGCCCGCCGGACCGGCCGGCCACGGGACCGCCGCGGACCCGGGGCGCGCCCGCCGCCTCGCTCCCCTCTGGGGGCTGGGCGGCGCCGACCCCGGCGCCCTGCTCGCACGGGTCGCCGAGCAGAGCGGCACCGACTCCTACGAGGTCCTCGGCTGGGACCTCATGCTCCACGACGTCCAGGAGCCGGGTTTCCTCGGCGGGCGGAGCGAGTTCCTCGTCTCGGCCCGCCTGGACAACCTCCTCGCCCTGCACGCCGGACTCGCCGCGCTGACCGCCGCGGCGCACCACGTCTCCGGCGGCCGGGCGGGGCGTACGGCCGGCCCGGTGCCCGTACTGGTCGCCGCGGACGACGCCGGGCGCGGCGGTGGTGCGACCACCTCCGGATCCGGCGTCTTCGCGGCGCGCACCCTGCGCCGTGCGGCCGAGGCCCGGGGCGCGGGCAGCTCCCACTGGTACCGGTCCCTCGCGACCGGCTACCGGGTGCACACCGGACTGACCCCCGCCGTGCACCCCGACCTGCCCGACCGCCACGACCCCGGGCACCGGCCGCTGCCCAACGGGGGGCCGGTCATCACGCTGGACGGCCGCGACCCGCACGGTACGGGCGGGCGGGGCCTCGCCGCCTTCGCGGCCGCCTGCGAACGCGCGGGCGTGCCCTGGCAGACGTACGTCCCCGAAGAGACGGGGCCGTGCGCCCGCGGCCGTACGGCCACCCCCGGCAACGGCGCCGGGCCGGCCGGCGGGATCGGCCTGACCAGCATCGCGGCGGGCGTGGCGGCCCTGTCCGCGCACACGCCGCGCGAACTGTGCGGAGCGGGCGACGCCTGGCTGCTCGCCCGCACGCTCACCGCCTTCGCCACGGCGGCCGACGGCGCCTGACGCCGCCGGCCGGCACCTCACGCCGGTGCGGCCCTCCCCGGGCGGCACCGGCCCGCACCGCAGCGACACACCGCACCACCGGACCACCGCACCGCCACCGCCCGCGGGCGCCACCAAGAGAACGGGATGGGATGCAGACCATCGGCGAACCGACCCGCTTCGGCGAGTTGCTCCAGCAGTACCGCAAGAGGATCGGTTACACGCAGACCGAGCTCTCGGGCTTCTCCACCGTCAGCGTGCGGGCCATCCGCAACCTGGAGCTCGGCAAGGCCAAGACCCCGCGACGGGACACCGTCCGGCTCCTCGCCAACACCCTCCGGCTCGGCGGAGAACAGCGGGCCGCCCTGCTGCTCGCCGCCGGGCACGAGGCCGACGACGCCTCCTTCGACGCCCTGCCCGCCCTGCCGGCCGACGCGTTCCGGCCCCTGCACGGCCGTGCGGCCGAGGTCGGACGGCTCGTGGAACGGCTGCGCGCCGAACCGCGCGCCCGCGCCTTCGTCACCGGCCTCGGCGGGGTCGGGAAGTCCCGGATCGCCCTGGCCGCGGCGCGGATCCTGCACACCGAGGACCGGATGCCCGTCCTGTGGATCCCGCTGGCCGTCGGCGAGCACGCCGACGGGCCCGGCGGCGCCGTGGGCGGACACCTGCCCGCCGCCGTCAGCGCCGGCCTCCTCAACGGGGCCTCCGGCACCGCCGAGGTGGTCCGGCTGATCGGCGACCGGCCCGTCCTCCTCGTCCTCGACGGCGACGACACCGGCCGGGTCCCGCCCGGCTCCGTGGCGACGCTGCTGGAGAACTGCCGCAACCTGCGCGTCGTCGAGACCACCCGGCGTCCGCGCGGCGGCCCCCGGGACCTCTGCCTCCCGCTGCTCCCCCTGCCGCTGCCCGGACCCGTCCGGGCGGACCTCGCCCCGGACGAGGCCGCCGCGGCCGCGGGCCCGGCGCTGGCCGTCCTCCTCGACCGGGCGGCCGAACTGCGCGCCGACGTCGGCTCCGGCCCGCAGGACCTCGCCCACCTGCTGGAGATCTGCGCCCACCTCGACGGGGTCCCGCGCGCCCTGGAGTCCGCCGCGCACTGGCTCCAGCTGTCGACCCCCGCCGAGCTGGTCCGGACCGCGCGCACCGAACCCCACGTCGTGGCCACGCCGCCGGCCGCCGCGGACCCGTCCGCCGGGTGGGTCCACGAGGCGACCCGGCACGCCGCCGAGGCCCTGTCGCCGGCCCACCGGGCCCTGCTGCACCGCCTCGCGGCCCGTGACCGGCCGTGGACCATGGAGGAACTCGCCACCGGAACCGGCACCGGAACCGGGGCGGGCACGGGGCTCGGCGAAGCCGCCGCGGCCGTACACGCCCTGCTGCACAGCGGCCTGGTCCGGCGCCGTGCCTCCGCCCGGACGATCGCCTTCGGCGTCCTGCACCTCGTACGGGGCTGCCTGCCGCCCCCCGAAGCCGCCGCCCCGCGGACGGTTCCGCGGCAGCCGGTCCGGTCGCAGACGGCTCGGCCGCAGACCGGGCCGCTGCCGGCGGGACCGCGCCAGACCGCCCCGCCGCGTCAGCCCGCCCCGCCGCAGACCGGCGGCCCCGCCGCACCGGCCGGCACCGGCCGTACCCGACCGCCCCTCGACCAGGAGCAGCAGCATGCCCGCACCGACCCCTCCCGCCCCGCCCACGGAGTCCGGCCCGGCCGTCCGGCCCACCGGGCAGCCTGAGCCGGGGCGCTGGACGGTCCGGCTCCGTCCCGCCCGCCACACGGCCGCCGCCCGCGTCGTCGCCTTCGCGCACTCCGGATCCGGCCCCAACGCCCTGCTGCCGCTGTTGCGCCGCCTCCACCCCGACGCCGAGGTGCTCGGCGTCACCCTGCCCGGCCGGGAACGCCGCTTTACCGAGAGCTGCGCCGGGCTGCCGGATGACATCGACGGCGCCCTGGCCGCCGTCCTGGCCGAACTGTCGGCCGAATCCCCGCTGCCCACCGTCTACTTCGGGCACAGCATGGGCGCGGCCTTCGCGGCCGCCCTGGTCCTCGCGGAGCCGGGCCTCTGCCACAAGCTCGTCCTCAGCGGGCATCCCCGCCTCGAGTCCCGGGCCGGCCGGGCGGCGGACTGGACCGAGGAGGACCTCCTCGACGTCGTCCGGCTCGGCGGAGGCACCCCCGAGGAGTTCCTCGCCGACCCGGTCATCCGTGACCATCTGCTGCACCTGCTGCGCTGCGACCTCACCCTCGGCCGCCGGCTGGCCGAACGCAACGCGGGCCGGCCGCTCCCCGTCCCGCCCACGGTGCTCGGCGGACTCCACGACGAACTGGTGCCCCCCGCCGAACTCGACCGGTGGGCCGAACGCGGCCCGCTGCGCCGCAGGCTCTTCCCCGGCGGCCACTTCTACCTCCTCGACGAGGCGAACCTGGACGAGGTGGCCGCCGAGATCACCGCGGGCCTCCTGGGGTAGCGGCCGGGCCCGCACAAGCGCCCACCCGCGCGCCCTTTCGCAGGCGCCCACCCGCGCACCCCCGCCCACCCGCGCACCCCCGCACACCGCCGGCACCCACGACCCGGCACCGGCACCCGCACCCACGACCCGGCACCGGCGTCCTTACCGGCGTCCGCGCGCCCGAAGAGATAGAGACAGCCCGTCCCATGAACCGTTCCACCCTGACCGCCGCCTTCGCGGCCGCCGCCGCGGCGAACCCCGACGCGCTCGCCGTCGAGACCGCCGGCGGGAGCTGCACCTACGCGCGCCTCGACGCCTGGTCCGACGCCGTCGGTGCCCGCCTGCGCGCCGACGGGGTCCGTCGTGGCGACCACGTCGCCCTGCGCACCGCGCCCGGCGCGGGCGCGCTCGCGGCGATGCTCGGCATCCTCAAGGCGGGCGCCGCGTACGTCCCCCTCGACGTCCGCAACCCGCCCGCCCGCAACGCCTTCATCCTCGCCGACAGCCGTGCGACGGCCTTCGTCGGCGACCCGGGCGACGGCCCGGGCGACGGCCCGCGGGCCGCCGGGATCCCCCTCCTGGCGGACGCCGAACTCGACGCCCTCGCCGCCCCGGACCCCGCCACGCCGACCGCAGTCCCGGATGCCGCCGCCACGCCCGGCCCCCAGGACACCGCCTACGTGATCTACACCTCCGGCACCACCGGCCGGCCCAAGGGCGTTCCCGTCCGGCACGAGAGCGTGGCCGCGCTCTTCGACGCCGCGGCCGCCCTGTTCGACTTCACCTCCGACGACCGCTGGCTGCTCTTCCACTCCCTGGGCTTCGACTTCTCGGTGTGGGAGATCTGGGGCGCCCTCACCACCGGCGCCACCCTCGTCGTGCCCGAGCCCGGCGCCACCCGTTCCCCGTACGACACACTGCGCGCGGTCGCCGAGCACGGGGTCAGCGTCCTCAACCAGACCCCCACCGCCTTCGCCGGGTTCGCCGCCGCGGCCCTCGAGGACGGCCACCCCCTGCCCGCCCTGCGCCACGTCGTGTTCGGCGGCGAGAGGCTCGATCCCGCCTCCCTGCGCGCCTGGGCCCAGCGGTACGGCGTCACCGGCCCGCGGCTGGTCAACATGTACGGCATCACCGAGACGACCGTGCACGCCACCTTCCATGCCCTCACCGAAGCCGACCTCGACGGCGCCGAGTCACCGATCGGCCTGCCGCTGCCCTCCTTCACCGCCCGCGTGGTCGCCGGGGACGGCGAGGAGGCCGCCGACGGGGAGGAGGGCGAACTCTGGCTCGCCGGCCCCCAGGTCACGGCCGGCTACCTGGACCGCCCCGAGCTCGACGCCGAACGCTTCGCACCGCTCCCCGGCCCCGGTGACGCTGTCCCGCGGCGGCACTACCGGTCCGGCGACCTGGTGGCCCGCCGCCCCGACGGGGTCCTGGTCTACCGGGGCCGGGCCGACCTCCAGGTCAAGCTGCGCGGCCACCGCGTCGAGCTCGGCGACGTCGAGTCCGCGGTCCGTTCCCATCCCGGAGTCGCGGACGCCGTGGTGTGGCCGCGGACCCACGGCCCGGGCGACGAACGGCTCGTCTGCGCCTGGACCCCCGCCGCGGCCGCCCCCGCGGCCACCCCCGGGCACGCGGCGACGGCGGCCGCCCTGCGCGCCCACGTCGGCGCGCTGCTCCCCGCGTACATGCACCCCGCCGAGTACCGGCCGCTGGCCGAGCTGCCGCGCACCGTCAACGGCAAGACCGACCGGGCGGCCGTCGCCACGGCCTGGGAGGGCCTCCCGGCGCCGGCGGCCGTGGTCCGTACGCCCGCCCCTACCGCGCGCGCACCGCTCGGGGGGCAGCCCGCCGCAGCGGTGGCCGTCCTCGGACACGGCTGGTTCGGCTGAGGGACCGAGGTCCTCCGGCGCCGGAAACGCGCGGCCGACAACTGCCGCCGTTGTGCCCGCCATTGTGCCCGCACCGCCGGCCCGGCCCCTCGTAGCGTGAACACGGCGGGCAATACGCCGCCTCGCGCACCCCTGGAGGGGCATTGATAGCCACCCGAACGTACGACCTGATCGCCGGCGACCGGTTCCTGGAACTCGACGGATTCCACCCGGAATTCTCGACCACGGTCAAGCTGGAAGGGCTCAACCCGGCCGGATCGATCAAGATAAAGGCCGCCCGGGAAATGATCGAGCGGGCCGAGGAACAGGGCCTCATCACCCAGGGCCGCCACCTCATCGAATCCACGTCCGGAAACCTCGGGGTGGCGCTGGCGTCGATCTGCGCGGCCAAGGGCTACCCGATCACCCTGGTCACCGACCCCAACGCCAACGCCCGCACCGTACGGTTCATCCGGGCGCTCGGCGCCCGGGTCGTCACCGTCACCAACCGCGACAGCGCCGGCGGCTACCTGCGCAGCCGCATCGCCTACATCCACGGGCGGCTCGCCGCGGACCACGACCTGATCTGGCTCAACCAGTACGCGAACCCGGCCAACGCGGCCGCCCACAGCCGCCACACGGTCACCGAGATCCTCGACGGGTTCGGCGTCCCGGACTGGCTGTTCATCGGCACCGGAACCTCGGGCACCCTCATGGGCTGCGTCCGCCGGCTGCGCGAACTGGGCCTGCCCACCCGGGTCGTGGCCGTGGACGCGGTCGGCTCCGTCACCTTCGGCGACGTGCCCGGACCGCGCTGGATCCCCGGCATCGGGGCCAGCCGCGTCCCGGAGATCTTCCACGACGACGCCAGCTTCCAGAAGGTGCTCGTCGACGAGGTCGACACCATCCGGATGTGCCGCCGCATCGCCGGCCGGCACGGCCTGCTGCTCGGCGGCTCCTCCGGCAGCGCCCTGGCCGCGGTCCACGCCCTGCGCGACCGGATCCCGTCCGGAGCCCGCGTCCTGGCCCTCTCCCCGGACATGGGTGAGGGCTACCTCGACACCGTCTACAGCGACGAGTGGGTGGCCGAGCGGTTCGGCCGCGGGGCCCTCGACGCGCCGGCCGAGACGGCCGCCGTCGACCACCTGTTGCCCCTGTGAAAGGAAAAGCTCCGTGCAGCTCGAATTCTCCGTACTCGGCGGCCGGGACATCGTCGACCTCCTCGAAGGCGGCGAAAAGGACATCGTCGACCGGGTACGGGAGGCATACCTGACCCACGAGTCCGGTGCGACCGTCAACCCCGACAGCTATTTCCTGCGCTTCCCCGACAAGCCGGATTCCCGCATCATCGCCCTTCCCGCCTACCTCGGCGGGGACAGTGGTGTCGCCGGCATCAAATGGATCGCCAGTTTCCCGAAGAACACGGAGGCCGGAATACCGCGGGCCTCCGCCGTACTCGTCCTCAACGACTACGCCACCGGATATCCCTTCGCGGTGCTGGAATCCGCCGGAATCAGCGCCGCCCGCACCGCCGCCTCCGCGGCCCTGGCGGCCACCACGCTCGCCGCGCGCCCGCCGGCCACCGTCGGCGTGCTGGGCGGCGGCGTCATCGCCCGCACCGTCTGCCGCTACCTCCACACCACCGGCACCCCGCTCACCGAGGTCCGCTGCCACGACCTCGACGAGGCGTCCGCGACGGCCCTCAGCGGCCACCTCGCCGACTCCTACGGGGCCGACGCCCGCCCGGCCACCGCCGCCGAGGCCCTGGACTGCGACCTCGTCGTCCTCGCCACCACCGCGCCCCGCCCGTACGTCCGCGCCGACCGGGCCTTCCGCGCGGACCAGCTGATCCTCAACATCTCCCTGCGCGACCTCGCCCCCGAGATCCTGCTCGGCGCCAACAACGTCTTCGACGACGTCGAGCACTGCATGAAGGCCGACACCTCCCCCCACCTGGCCGAACAGCTCACCGGGGGCCGCGCGTTCGTGACCGGCACCCTGGCCCAGGTCATCGAGGGCACGGTGCGTCCCGACCCGTCCCGGCCCACCGTCTTCTCACCGTTCGGCCTGGGCGTCCTCGACCTGGCCGTCGGCCACCACCTGTACGAGCGGGCCCGCGCCGAGGGCCGTCTGGTGACCATCCCGGACTTCTTCGGCGAGACCCGCCGCTGGTGACCGGGCGGCCGCCCGCGCCCGGCACCTGGCGGCCGCCCGGCACCGGCCCGGCCGCCGGTGAATCCGCCGGTCGATCCGCCGGTCGATCCGCCGGTCGATCCGCCGGTCCAACTGCCGGTGAGCTGCCCGGCCTTGTGCCGCACCGCCGCCGCATCCCCGACCTAACGTCGAGACCACACCCCACAGGAAACGATCGGTACTGATGACCATGGCTGCTGCAGATGTGACGCCGTCCGGAGCCGACGACGGCACGCCGTCCGGGTTCCCCGTAGCGGGCTCCTGCCCGCTGTCCGGGGACTGCGCGACAGTGCGCCGGTCCCTGCCCCTGCCGGCCGCCCTCTCCGGGGCCCTGGCCGGCCGGACCGCCGAGCACCTGCTCGCCGCCTCGCTGCTGCTGGGCCGCAAGTACGCCGACGCCACCGGTTTCCGGGCCGGGGTCCGCCGCGCCGCCCGGTCCGGCGCCACGGCCGTGCTGACCGCGCGGATGCCTTCCGGCCTCACCGCCGCCGCGCACCTGGAGGCGGTCGCCGGACACCTCGCCGACCCGGCCGGCGCCGCCTGGGACGCCGGGACGGAGGGCGTGGAGGACGGGGAGGGAGCGGACGGGGCGGCCGCGGCCCGCCCGATGCTGATCTGCGTCCTGGAGGAGGGGCCGGCCGCGCCGGGGGAGGGGACGGCCGTGCCCGACGCCCTCACCGTGTCGGCCGAGCACACCCCCGACGGGGTCGTCCTGCACGCCGCCACGCACGGGCACCTGCTCGACGGTCCGGCCGCCGAGCGCGCCCTCGGCCACCTCGGCCGGCTCCTGGAGGGCCTGACCGGTGCCCCCGAGGCGGTCATCGGCTCCCTGCCGCTGGTCACCGAGGCCGAGCGGGCCCGGCTGCACGCGCTGCGGGGCACCCGCACCGACTACCCCCGCGACGCCTCCGTCCACGAGCTGTTCGCGGCCCGGGCCGCCCAACGCCCCGGCCACCCGGCCGTGATCCACGAGGGCGGCGCCACCCTCACCTACCGGGAGCTGGCCGACCGCGCGGAGGCCCTCGCGGCCGTCCTGTACGCCCGCGGCGCCCGCCGGGGCAGCCGGGTCGCGCTCCTGCTGGAGAAGACCGATCGCCTGGTGGTCGCCGTCCTCGCCTGCCTGCGGATCGGCGCCGCCTACGTCCCCCTCACCCCCGGCCTGCCGGACCTCCGGCGCGACTTCCTCCTCGCCGACAGCGGCGCCTGCCTGCTGCTGACCGAGGAACCGCAGGCCACGGCCCCCGTTCCGGTCGTGGACCTCACCCGGCCGCAGGAGGCCGCCCCCGGCCCGCCCGCTCAGGCCGCCGGCCCGCTCGACACCGCGTACGTCATGTACACCTCCGGCACCACCGGTACTCCCAAGGGCGTCCTGGTCAACCACCGGGCCGTCGTACGGCTGGTCACCGGCACCGACTACGTCGACCTGTCCGCCGACACCGTCGTCCTGCAGACCGGGGCCGTCGCCTTCGACGCCACCACCTTCGAGTTCTGGGGCGCCCTCCTCAACGGCGGCACCCTGGTCCTCGTACCGTCCTGGTCGGTGCTGGAGGCGACCGAGCTGCGCGCGGCCGTCGACCGCCACGGCGTCAACACCCTCTGGCTCACCTCCGCCCTGTTCAACCAGCTCGTCGACCAGGACCCCGCGCTGCTCGCGGGCTGCCAGGTCCTCGTCGGCGGCGAGGCGCTCTCGCCGCGCCACGTCGCCGCCGCCCTGGCCGCCGCCCCCACCGCCACCTACGTCAACGGGTACGGGCCGACCGAGAACACCACCTTCTCCGTCACCCACCGCATCACCGGCCCCCACACCGACCGGGTGCCGATCGGCCGGCCGATCGCCAACTCCACCGCCTACGTGCTGGACCGCGACGGACACCCGCAGCCCGTGGGCGTCGCCGGCGAGCTGCACGTCGGCGGCGACGGCCTCAGCGACGGCTACCTGGGCCGGCCCGAGCTCGACGCCCGGGCCTTCACCACGGGCGGCACCGGCACGCCCGAACGGCTCTACCGCACCGGGGACACGGCCCGCTGGACCGAGGACGGGCTGATCGAGTACCTCGGCCGGGCCGACGACCAGGTCAAGATCCGCGGCTACCGCGTCGAGCTCGGTGAGATCGAGAGCCGGATCACCGCCCTGCCCGAGGTGCGCGAGGCCGTCGTGCTGCTGCGGCCCCGACCCGACGGCGCGCCCGTCCTGTGCGCCTACGTCACCGCCGACTCCCGGCTCGACCTCGGGTCCCTGCACGCGGCGCTCTCCCGCGAACTGCCCGAGCACATGGTTCCGTCGGGCTTCTGGCAGGTCGACGCGATCCCCCTGACCCGCAACCACAAGGCGGACCGGGCGGCGCTGGCCGCCCTGGAACCCGCAGCCACCGCCGCCGCGCCCGCCTCCGCCGCCACGCCCGCCTCCGATGCCGCGACCGGTTCCCCGGCCGGGCCGGCGACCCCGGGCGAGGCCGCCGACCCGTTCGTGACGGCCGTCGCGGCGGTGTTCGCCGACGTGCTGGGCGTTCCCGAAGTCGGCCCGGAGGACGACTTCTTCGCCCTCGGCGGGCACTCGCTGCTGGCCATCCGGGTGTGGAGCCGCATCCGTTCCGACCTCGGCGTCGAGTTCGAACTCCGGCAGGTCCTCGACACCCCGACCGTCGCCGGACTCGCCGCGAGCCTGCGCCGCGACGCACCGGCCGACCCCGGAGCGGCCCGCCCCCGCCTGGTCCGCCGTTCCGCCTGAGCGCGGGCCCCGCCCGGCCCCCGACGGCCGGCCCCACACGTCGCACGACAGGCGCCACCCGCACGGCACGAACCACCCGCACGACACGCACCACCCCCCGACCCGTTCCCGGCGCGCGAAGCGCCGTACACCCGACCGCACGCCGACCCGTTCGGCGGCTCCGAGGATTCAGAGGTTCCCGGCATGAGCAATGACCCCCGTGCCACGGCGGCGAGCGTGTTCCCGCTGTCGTTCGCCCAGCAACGGCTCTGGTTCTTCAACCGGCTGGAGGGCCCCAGCGCCACGTACAACGTGCCGATCGTCGCCCGGATCGGCGGCGACCTCGACGTCCCCGCCCTGCGCCTCGCCCTCGCCGACGTGGTCGAGCGCCACGAGGTCCTGCGCACCGTCTTCGTCGAGCGCGACGGCGAGCCCTTCCAGCAGGTCCTGCCCACCGTCGGGGTACCCCTTCCGCTGACGGTCACCGAGGTCCCCGCCGACCGCCTGGACGCCGCCCTGCGCGCCGAGGCCGAGCTGCCCTTCGACCTGGACGAGGGCCCCTGCGTCCGGGCGACGCTCCTGCGGACCGCCCCCGACCGGCACGTCCTCGCCCTGGTCCTGCACCACATCGCCTGCGACGGCTGGTCCGTGGACCCGCTGCTGCGCGATCTCGGCAGCGCCTACGAGGCCCGCTCCGGCGGCCGCGCACCCGCCTGGGAACCGCTGCCGGTCCAGTACACCGACTACACCCTCTGGCAGCGCGACCTGCTCGGAGCCGCCGCCGAGCCCGACAGCCTGGCCGGCCGGCAGCTCGCCTACTGGCGCCAGGCCCTGGCCGACCTGCCCGAGGAACTCCCCCTTCCCTTCGACCGGCCCCGCCCCCAGACGGGCACCTTCCGCGGCCACGAGGCGGACTTCGCCTTCTCTCCCCGGGTGCACGCGGAACTCCTGGAGATCGCCCGGCAGACCCGCACCACGCTGTTCATGGTGGTCCAGGCCGCCGTCGCCGCCCTGCTGACCCGCCTCGGCGCCGGCACCGACATCCCCCTCGGCATCTCCATCGCGGGCCGCACCGACCAGGCTCTCGACGACCTCGTCGGCCTGTTCATCAACACCCAGGTCCTGCGCACCGACACCTCCGGCGACCCCACCTTCCGCGAGCTCGTCGACCGGGTCCGCGAGACCAGCCTCGACGCCTACTCCCGCCAGGACCTGCCGTTCGACCGGCTCGTCGAAGAACTCAACCCGGTCCGCCACCGCGCCCGCCACCCGCTGTTCCAGGTCGGCCTGGAACTCCACAGCCGTGGACGCGAGATCAGCCTGGGCGGCCTGGACACCAGCGTCGAGTTCATGAAGATGTCGGTGGCCAAGTTCGACCTCTCCGTGGTGCTGCGCGACCGCACCGCCGCCGACGGCACCCCGCTCGGCATCGACGGCACCCTGGAGTACGCCACCGACCTCTTCGACCCGGGCACCGCCACCGCCCTCACCGAGCGGCTGGTGCGCTTCCTGGAAGCCGCCGTCGCCGACCCCGACGCCCCGATCGGCGCCGCCGGCATCATCACCCCCGCCGAGCTGGACCTGATCGCCGAGTGGAACTCCACCACCCGCGAACTGCCCGACGGCACCATCGGCGACCTCTTCGCGCACCGCGCCGCCCTCACCCCCGACACGACCGCCCTCGTCGCGGGCGCGCGGGAGCTGACCTACGCCGAACTGAACACCTGGGTCAACCGCCTGGCCCACCACCTCATCGAGCGGGGCGTCACCGCCGACTCGGTGGTCGCCGTCGCCATGCCCCGCACCGCGGAGGCGGTCGTCGCCTGGCTGGCGGTCGCGAAGTCCGGCGGCGTCTACACCCCGGTCGATCCGCAGAACCCGGCCGAGCGGATCCGCCAGGTCCTCGCCGACGCCCGCCCGGCCGTCCTCGTCACCACCGAGGAGACCGCCGCCGCCCTCGGCCCCGCCGCCGGCCTGCCCCCGCTGGTCACCGAGCACCGCCAGGCGTCCGCCCCCGAACACGACGTGACCGACGCGTGCCGCCCCGTACCCCTGCTGCCCGACCACGCCGCGTACGTCATCTACACCTCCGGCTCCACCGGCCTGCCCAAGGGCGTCACCGTCCCGCACCGGGCCCTGACCAACCTGTGGGCCTACCACGCCGACACCACCTTCCCGCCGCCGGCCGGCCCCGCCGACCGGGTACGGGTCGCCCTGTCCGCCTCCCTGGCCTTCGACACCTCCTGGGAAGGCGTCCTCGCCATGGTCGCCGGCCATGAGCTGCACCTCCTCGACGAGCCGACCCGCCGCGACCCGCGCCTCCTCGTCGACTACGTCACCGGCCGCGGCATCGGGCAGCTCGACGTCACCCCGAGCTTCGCCGCGCAACTCCTCGCCGAAGGCGTCCTGGACGGGGACCGCGCGCCGCGCACCCTCATGCTGGGCGGCGAGGCGGTCGGCGAGACCCTCTGGAACGACCTGCGCAAGGCCCCCCGCACCACCGTCTACAACTACTACGGCCCCAGCGAGTTCTGCGTCGAGGCCTCCGGCTGCGCCCTGCCCGAGTATCCGGCGGCCACCATCGGCCGGCCCGTGTACAACACCGCGGTCCACATCCTCGACGAGCACCTCAACCCGGTGCCGCCGGGCGTGCTGGGCGAGATCTACCTGGCCGGCGCCAACCTGGGCCGCGGCTACCTGGGCCGGGCCGCCCAGACCGCCGGCCGGTTCGTCGCCAACCCGTTCGGCGCGCCGGGGGAGCGGATGTACCGCAGCGGCGACCTGGGGCGCTGGACCACCGACGGTTACCTGATCTTCGCCGGCCGGTCCGACGACCAGGTCAAACTGCGCGGCATCCGTATCGAGCTGGGTGAGATCCAGACCGCCGTCGCCTCGCACGCCGGCGTCGCGGACGCGGCCGTCCTCGTCCGCGAGGACACCCCGGGCGACAAGCGCCTCGTCGCCTACCTCGTCCCGGCCAAGGGCGCCACCGTCGACCTGTCCGAACTCCGGACGGCGCTCGGCACCCGGCTGCCCGAGTACATGCTCCCCTCGGCGTTCGTCACGCTGGACGCGCTGCCGCTGACCCGCAACGCCAAGCTGGACCGCCGGGCGCTGCCCGTACCGGACTACGGCTCCCGGTCCGCGGGGCGGGCCCCGGTCACCGAGCGCGAGAAGCAGGTCGCCGCGCTCTTCGCGGAGATCCTCAAGATCGGGACGGTGTCGCTGGACGACAACTTCTTCGAGCTCGGCGGACATTCGCTGCTGGCGACCCGGCTGGTCAACCGCATCCGCACCGTCCTGGGAGTCGAGGTCAACCTCATGAAGCTGTTCGGCAGCCCGACCGTGGCCGGCGTCGTCGCCAGCCTCGCCGACGAGGCGCCGGCCTCCGCCGCCGCCTCCCGGCCGCAGCTGGTGCGCCGGGGCGTCTGACCCCCGCCCCACCGGCCCCCGATCCCACGTCCGGGGGCGCGCCGCGCCGCCCGCCGCGCCCCCGTGACCCGCCCCAGGAGACAGCACGCCATGACCCCCGAGATCGACGACCACTTCGCCCTGCTGAAGGCCGTACACGGCTCCGACTCCCTCGCCCGCGTCGAGGAGATGCTGGAGCCCAAGCTCCGCCGGGACCAGCGCCACCCGCTCCAGCAGGCCGCCAAATGGGTGCTCCCCGGCATCCCGCAGGTGCCCTGGCACGACCCGTACGCCTACCCCGAGCTGCGGCCCCTGGTCTCCGCCCTGGAGGCCGACCACGCGCAGATCAAGGCGGAGCAGCGGCTCGCCTGGGAGCAGCGCCGTTCCGAGTTCTCCGACTACGAGCACTACCTCGTACGCCAGCGCGACTGGCAGGCCCTCTACCTCTACCGGGACGGCGCCCTCAACACCGCGGCCGAGTCACCGGCGCCCACCGCGTACAAGGTGCTCAAGGAACACGCCGTCGACACCGGGCTGATCTGCCCGCTCCTGGAGTCCCACTTCTCCACCCTGCTGCCGGGAGCCTCCATCAAGCCGCACTGCGACCTGTGGAACTTCAGCATCAACCTCCACCTGGCCATCGACATCCCCCAGGGCGCCGCGATCCGTGTCGCCGGGGAGACCAGGGAGTGGGAGGAGGGCAAGTGCCTGCTCTTCGACTACTCCTTCGAGCACGAGGCGTGGAACGGCGGCGACCGCGCCCGCACCTGCCTGCTGGCCGACCTGTGGCACCCGGACACCACCCTCCCGGAGCGGGCCGCGCTGACCATGCTGATGAACGAGATCCAGAAGATGATGGCCGGCTGACGCTCCCGGGTCTCCCGGGTCTCCCGGGTCCTCCGGGGCCTCCGGGTTCCTCCCGGGGCTCCGCCGGGTTCCCCGGCCTCCGCCCGCTCCGCCCGCTCCGCCGGGTTCCCCGGCCGGGAACCCGCGGGCCCCCGTACTCCCCACCCCTCCCGCGCGCCCCGCCGCGCCCGCCCCCAAGAGGTCACGTTGCCCGCCGCCACCGCCGTCAAGAGCGCCCTCGACCACATCGACCTCGCCGACCCGCAGGTGTTCACCGACCCCGGTCACCACCGGGTCTTCCGCTACCTGCGCGACCACGCTCCGCTGCACTGGAACCCCGAGGGCACGGAGCCCGGCTTCTGGTCGGTCACCCGGTACGAGGACTGCCTCGCCGTCCAGAAGGACGGGGCCACCTTCAGCTCGGCCGGCACCAACACCCTCGGCGCCCAGCGCTGGACCGGCGACCAGGGCTCCGGGCGGATGCTCACGCACGTCGACGGCCCCCGCCACACCGAACTCCGGCAGCTGGTGAACCGCTCGTTCACCCCGCGGGGCATCGGGCGGCTGGAGCCGTACATCCGGGGCGTCGTCACCGAGTCCCTCGACGAGGCCCTCCAGCACGGCGAGGTCGACTTCGCCGACACCGTCGCCCTGCTGCCCGTCGCCTCCATCGCCGCGCTCCTCGGCGTGCCCCAGGAGGACTGGACCCTGCTGCTGAGCCTGACCACCGCCGCCTTCGGCTCCGCCGACCAGGACATCCAGCTCTCACCGAGCGCCCGCGCCGCCGCGGCCGCCGCGCACGCCCAGCTCCTCCTGTACTGCCAGGACCTGATGGACCAGCGGCGGCTGGCGCCGCGCGACGACATCGTGACGCGCCTGGTCGAGGCCCAGCGGACCGGCACGCTCACGGAGGAGGACGCGATGCTCTTCTTCGACCTGCTCCTCCTCGGCGGCAACGAGACCACCCGGCACGGCGCCGTCGGCGCCCTGCTCGCCCTCATGGACCACCCGGACCAGTGGCGCGTGCTGCGCGCCGACCGGAACCTGCTGACACCGGCCGTCGGGGAGGTGCTCCGCTACGTCTCCCCGAGCAAGCACGTGCTGCGCCGGGCCGAGCGGGACGTGGAGCTCCACGGGCAGACCATCAGGGCCGGCCAGGACGTGGCCGTCTGGCACTTCTCCGCCAACCGCGACGGCCGGGCCTTCGCCGACCCCGACGTCTTCGACATCACGCGCGAGAGCGGCCTCCCGCACCTGGCCCTCGGCTCCGGACCGCACTACTGCATCGGCGCCGCCCTCGCCTCGCTGGAGCTGCGGATCTTCCTCGACGAGCTGTGCAACCGCGTCGGCTCCGCCGAACTGCTCGCGGAACCGGTCCGGCTGGCCTCCACCGTCATCAGCGGCTTCAAGCAGGCCCGCGTACGCCTCCTGCCGGTCTGAGACCCGCCGCCCGGCCCCCGGCCCCCGGCCCCCCGACCCGATCCGATCCGAGAACAGGTGAACCCACCGATGCACGAGACCTCCCTGGCCCCGGCGCCAGCCGCCGAACCCACCCGGGCGTTCTCCGCGGAACCCGCCACCACGCCCGCGGCGCAGGACGCCGGGCCCGCGTCCGGGCCGGAGCGCCCCTCGCTGTGGCGCAGCCGCAACTTCCTGCTGCTCTGGACCGGTCAGACGGTCGGCGAGCTGGGCGCGCAGATCTCCGCGGTCGCCGTCCCGCTGCTCGCCGCGACCGTCCTCCAGGCGACCGTCTTCCAGATATCCCTGCTCACCTTCCTGGCCTGGCTGCCCTACCTGCTCTTCTCGCTCCCCGCCGGGGTGATCGCCGACCGGGTCGACCAGCGCAGGCTGATGATCTGGTGCGACCTCGGGCGGATGGCCCTCATGGGCTCGCTGCCGGTCGTCGCCGTCGTCTCCGACCTCCGCCTGTGGCACCTGTACACCGCGGTCGGGCTGACCGGTGTGCTGACCGTCCTGTTCAATGTCGCCTACAAGAGCAAGCTGCCCCGCATGGTCGAGGCGCACCAGCTCGTCGACGGCAACGCCAAGCTCTCCATGAGCAAGGACTTCGCCGAACTCATCGGCCCCACCCTCAGCGGCGTCCTGATCGGGCTGATCGGCGCCACCCGCACCTTCCTCGGCAACGGCCTCGCCTTCCTGATCAGCGCCGTCACCCTGTTCCTCATCAAGGAACCCGCCGGCTCCGGGCCGGTGGAGGAGAAGGACGCCGACCGCGCGCCGCTGCGCGTGCAGATGACGGAGGGCCTCGCCTTCATCCGCGAGCAGCCCATCCTCCGCAAGATCCTCGCCTGCACCACCACCTCCAACTTCTTCGTCATGGCGGCCGGTTCCATCGAGGTCACCTTCATGGTCCGGGAACTCCACGCCCCGTCCTGGATGGTCGGCCTGGTGTTCAGCGTCAGCGCGATCGGCGGACTGACCGTCGGTGCCCTCACCCAGCGCATCTCCCGGCGCGTGGGCACGGCCCGGATCATCTGGGTCTCCATGGCCGTTCCCGGCCCGCTGTACCTGCTGATGCCGCTGGCCCAGCCGGGCTGGGGCGTGCTCCTGTACGGCCTCGGCCTCGCCGCGTTCTCCGCCAACGCCGTGCTCTACAACGTCGCCGCGACCTCGTACCAGCAGTCGATCACCCCCACCCGCCTGCTGGGCCGGGTCAACGCCTCGTTCCTGTGGATCTGTTACGGAGCCATCCCGCTCGGCGCCCTCACCGGCGGCCTGCTGGCGAGCCTGCTCGGACTGCGCACCGCGCTGCTGATCTGTGTGCTCGGCACCTGGAGCGCCGCCCTCTTCGTGTACTTCTCGCCGCTGCGCTCCCTGCGGGACATGCCGGAGACCGCGCCCGGGAACCGGGGCTGAGCGGGCCGTGTCCGGCCACCCCGCCGCCGCCCTGTACGGCAGGGAACGGGAGACGGAGCAGCTGTACGCGGCCCTGACCGAGGGCGGGGCGCGCACCGTGGAGGTCACGGGGTTCGCCGGCGTCGGCAAGACCGCGCTGGCCCGGGCGGTGGCCCGCCGGGTGCGCCGGGAGACCGGTCTGCCCGTCCACTGGCCCGCCGCCCGGCAGCCGGCGGGATCCGCGGACCGCGCACCGGGCGCCGGTGACGGCAACGGCCCCGGTGACGGCAACCGCCCCGGTTCCGGCTTCGGTCCCGGCCCTGGCTTCGGCCCCGGCCCCGGGCCGGGTTTTGAGGGCCGCGGGGGGCGGCCCGTCCTGATCGTCCTCGACGGTCCGGAGGCCACCCGTCCGGCGGCGGGGGCGGAACCGGGGGAGAGCGGTCCGCGGGCCGCCGCCGAACGCTGGCCCCGGGCCCGGATCCTGGTCACCGGCCGCGCCCCCGGCCGCTCCCGTACCGACCACCGCCTCGCTCTCGCCCCCCTCGCCCCGGCCGCCTCCGACGACACCGATCCGGCCTACGAGCTGTTGCTGGCAGCCGTGTGCCGGATCGATCCGTCCGGCCCCGCCGACCCCGGCGACGCGCACCGCATCGCCGAGATCGCCCACCTGCTCGACGGCCTCCCCCGCTCCCTGGAGGCCGCCGCCCACTGGTTCCCCCTCGCCCGCCCCGCCGAGCTGCTGGCCGCCGCGCGCGCCCAGCCGCTGCTGCTCACCAGCCCGCCCTGGCTCGGCGGCGGCCGGCCCGACTGCGTCGAGGCCGCCGTCCGGGCGGTCGCGCTCCTGCCCCCGGCCCAGGCCGGGCTGCTGACGTGGGCCGCCGGCCGGGACCGGCCGTGGACGTCCCGCGAGGCAGCCGGCGCCGCCCGTCGGGGGTCCCGCGCGCTGTCCCGCTGGGAAGCGGCCGGAGCCGTACGGGACCTGCTCGCCCGCGGTCTCGTGCGCCGCTCGGGCCCGGGCCATCTACGGCTCCTCACCGCGGTATCGGCGGCCCTATCGGAATTCCCGTAATGCTAACTGCCGCACATGTGCCTCCCTTCGTGCCGCATTTCCTCTTTCTTCGGCGCCTATTGTTTTCCATGAAAGCAATTGAGCGGTAAATGAGAGGGAGAAATCGATATGGCGAACCCGTTCGACGATGAGAGCGGCACGTTCCTGGTGCTGGTGAACGGCGACAACCAGCACTCGCTGTGGCCCGCCCGCCACGCCGTTCCGGCCGGCTGGGACGAGGCGCTGTCCGCCACCACCCGCCAGAGCTGCGTGAACTACATCGAGCGGCACTGGACCGACCTGCGTCCCGCCCGCGTGGTCGCGCACGCCGCGGGCGTCCGCGCCTGAGCCTCCCGGCCATTACAGCTATTCCAGCCATTCCAGCCATGGTGACCATTCGTGAAACAGGAGACACGGCCTTGTCCGAGACGACCCTAGAAGCACCGGTGTCGCCCCAGATCATATTCGAACGCTCGCGCACCACCGCGCGCGATCAAAGAGTGTTCATTGGCAAACTGGGTGTCGTAATGGCGCTGGGTGCGGCCGGTATCGCGCTGGTCCTCGCCGGCCACCCGCTGACCCTGGTCGCCGGCATCCTCCTGCTCGGCGCCCTCTACACCCACATGGTGGAACTCCAGCACCAGTGCCTGCACCACTCGGCCTTCGTCAAGGGCCCGCCGCACCGCGTCGTCGGCGTCCTGCTCGGCCTGCCCATGCTGGTCTCCTACAGCCACTACCGGGTCCGGCACCTCCAGCACCACCGCTTCCTGGGCACCGACCAGGACACCGAGTTCTTCGGCTTCGACACCCGCCAGCCCCTCACCTTCGGCCTGATGGCCCGCGGCATGTTCGACTACCTCCGGCTCGGCGGAGTCGCCCGCGACGTCTACCGCAGCTGGCGCGGCACCTGGCAGTACGACGCCGGGAAGATCTCCGACAAGATGCGCGCCGACACCGTCGGCGAGCACCGGCTGATGGGCGCCACCGCCCTGGCCGCCGTGGCCCTCTCGGCGGCGGGCTTCGGCGAGTACGTCCTGACCCTGTGGCTGCTGCCGATGCTCCTGGTGTCCACCCCGCTGCACTTCCTGGTCGAGCTCCCCGAACACATCCGCTGCGACAACGACACCACCGACGTCCTGCGCAACACCCGCTCCATCAGCGGCAGCTGGTTCAGCACCTGGTACACCAACGGCAACAACCTGCACGTGGAGCACCACGCCGCCATGACCGTGCCGATCAACCGGCTGCACGAGCGCCACGAGGAAGTGCTCCGGTTCGCCAAGCACACCGACCGCAGCTACTGGAGCTTCTACGGCGGCGTCGTCCGCGAGGTCATGGCGAGTGCCCGCCGCTCGACCGCGGCCCGGACGGGATCCCGGTGACCACCGCCCCCGCCCCCGTACGCGCCCCCCCCCCCCCCCCCCCCCCCCCCCCCCCCCCCGGGGCGGGGCCCCCGCCCGCCCCCGCGCGGGCCCCCGGCGGGGGGCCGGCCCCGGGCGGGCG